>JBBQBR010000165.1:0-6136 GCA_038317875.1 Lysobacterales bacterium | reverse complement strand
CATTGCGCTCAATACGCCCGTGCCAAACAATGTTGCAAGCCAAAACATTGAGTGAATCCATCACCTCGGAGTGGTCAGCTTACCGCCCCTAGTTAGTCTTTGTGGAAAAATGATCGCTCGCGTCTAATCCCGACTTGGTTCAGCCCAGGCGGCGATGAGTTTGGCGATTGATCCTCGGTTTTAAGCAATGCTGCTGGATCGCCTTTGTGCTGAATAAATTCGGCATTATCATTTGCCTCTACTGCGACACTTCGCGAACGCGCCATGACTGAGCAAATCAATAAACCTCTGACCCTAAGCGAATGGCTTAATCACCAACAGCATCAACACGTCAAAAGCATTGATATGACGCTGGAGCGTGCGCGTGCGGTGGCGGCACGGTTGAACTTGGGCAAACCCGCACCGCTGGTGCTAACCGTCGCGGGAACCAATGGCAAAGGTTCGACCGTGGCTTTTTTGCAGGCTTTACTGAGCGAATGCGGCTTAAAAGTGGGCTGCTACACCAGCCCGCACGTGCTGAACTACAACGAGCGTATTGCGCTAACCGACGGCACCAAAACCGGGCGCTGGGTGAGTGACGCCGAACTCGTCAATGCGTTCGAGCGCATTGAGGCCGCGCGCCAGGAAGTGTCATTGACATTTTTCGAATACGCCACGCTTGCGGCGTGGTTGATTTTCAGTGAAAGCGAACTGGACGCCGTGATCTTAGAAGTTGGTTTAGGCGGGCGGTTGGATACGGTCAATTTAATCGACGCAGATGGCGTCGTGCTAACCACGGTGGATCTGGATCATCAAGAGTATTTAGGCAACACGCGCGCGTTGATTGGCGCGGAGAAAGCCGGGGTTTTTCGGATTTTGCAAAAAGCGGTTTATGCCGATGCTTACCCGCTGCCCGAAGTGATCAAAATGGCCGAATTGATCGGCACCGAGCTGATTCGCCCAAGGCGTGACTACCATTTCCATCCCTATCAAACCGACTGGCGCTTTCAGTTTCGCGATGCGGCGGAATTGATTTTGCCGAAGCCAGCGCTTGCAGCACCTTGTCAGCTGGACAATGCCGCCGCAGCCATTGCGCTGCTCTACGCACTGCCGGAGCGCGTGCCGCAATTGAACTGCGATGTGATTGCGCGTGCGCTGCTGCGCGCCCTCCTGCCCGGGCGTTTGACCCTGGTGGGGGCAAACCCGGCGATCTATCTGGACGTTGCGCATAATCCGCAGGCGGCGCACAGCGTGGCCGTATGGCTCAATGCTAACCCTTGCCTTGGGCGCACTGTCGCAGTATTTGGTGCGCTGGAAGATAAAGACGCTTTGGGCGTGGTAACTGAGCTAAAAAGCTATATTCATCAGTGGTATTTGGCCGGGCTGGAAGATGAAACACCGCGTGGATTGAGCGCCATTGCCCTCAGCGCCCGTGTGCGCGGTGCAACCAATGGGCATTACGATAGCTTTAGCGACCCAACAACCGCACTGGACGCCGCCATCAGCCAAGCTAAGCCGCAGGATCGCATCCTTATGTTTGGCTCATTTTTTATGGTGGCAGCGGGGTATCGGGCGCTCGGGATTAACGAAATTACGCCGTTTGCAGCGACATTGTCGTCGAACTCGTCGATTCCTTCGCGATCTGAATTTTAATCAACTCGACAATCCAGGCGCGCAACTTTAACCCTTGATCTTTCGCGCAAGCGCGCGCCGCTTTCTTCAACGTACGCGGCAGCTTGAGCACGACCGGCTTTGCACTGGCGGCTTTAGTTTTAGCTTGGGTTTTGGCAATGGTGTCAACTTTGGCTCTGACGCGGGTAGGTTTCTTGCCCATTGCAAGGGTTCGGCTGGGTTTTTTGGGCTCGGCTTTTACATCTGCTTTTTTCTTTTTAGTCATCGCTTCATTCACTTTTAAGTAATCGACCGGGTAATGTGCACGAATTAGCAGCCATTCGCTACCTTGCTTTGATGACAGTTCGCAGCGGCTTTTACCGAACCCAGCTGGATCTTCAAAGCGTCATGTGTCAGTCACTGCGCAGTCACTAGCAGCCAGGACGATTCATCAAATTGCCTTTTTGCTGAGAAACCCATGCACAAAACTCGTTCACTCGCTCAACGTGCGCTGCTTTTTAGCGGACTCCTATTCGCAACGCTTTTGGCGTATGCGCAATCAGGCAATACTGGCTTGCTGGCAAATGCGCCTAAGCCGGCGCTGGAACTGCGCATTCATGGCTCAAACACCATCGGTGCGGTGCTAGCACCCGCCCTAGTCGAGGGTTGGTTAAAAACCAATGGCTGGCGCGAGATTCAAAAGCGCGTCCCGGCGTTTGATGAGTTGATCGTCACGGCCACACACGCAGACGGCCGACGCATCCAAGTCGAGCTCAAGGCGCACGGCACCAGCACGGGCATCGCGAATCTCATCGCGGGCACCTGCGATGTCGCGATGGCGTCGCGCGCGGTCAAATTCGAGGAACGCAGCCAATTTTCAAGGCAATATAACTTGGAGTTGGCGCAGCGCGAACATGTGATCGGGCTTGATGGCGTCGCCGTCGTGGTGCACCCCAGTAATCCATTGAACAGCGTTGATTTGGCAACATTGCGCGGCATATTTACCGCAAAGCAAAACAGCTGGACGGACATCAACGGTGTTTCAAGGAAAATCCGCGTGTTAGCGCGGGACGCACAATCGGGCACCTTTGACGCTTTTAAGGCGCTGGTTTTGGAAGGCGCGGATGTCGCGCCCACTGTTGAGCGTTTTGAATCCAACCGCGCCATTTCCCTTGAAGTGGCCAAGGACGTCGACAGCATTGGCTTTCTGAGCCTGTCGGAAATTGCCAAAAATAAAGCGTTGGCAATTGATGGCGGCGGAGCACGCTCAGAATTACCCTCGATTGCAAGTATTGCCGTTGAAGACTACCCGCTGACACGCCGCCTGAGCCTTTACACACGTGCCGGTGCGCCCAGGCTAGCGGATGACTTTGTACGCTATACGTTGACTAATGACGCGCAACAAACCGTCGAAAAATCGGGCTTTGTCAATCTTGCGGTGCGCGCACTTGACGCACCCAGTGTTGCTAACGCTTCAGGCGACTATTTACGCTTTGTGCAGGGTGCTAAGCGCTTAAGCGTGAACTTCCGTTTTGAAAATAGCGTCGCGATATTCGACAACCGTGCGCAAATCGATCTTTATCGACTTGCGGGGTTTCTAAAACGTTACGAACACCGGGGCGGCGTGCTTAAGCTGGCCGGATTTACCGATAACAGCCTGAAAAAACCGGCACTTGCGGTTTCGATGTCGGAAGTATGGGCCGAATTTGTGGCCGATGGTTTGGGCCGATCGCAGGTGCGGGTGCAAGAATTACACGGCTTTGGCGCGGCAATGCCGGTAGCCGACAACGCCAGCGCGCGCGGGCGCGAATTGAATCGCCGCGTTGAGGTTTGGTGGGTGCCTGCTGCAGCAACAACAATCTCAAGCGAAGCTGCGACATTCGGCAATGGCGCAGCGAGTGGTGGTTCTGTAGGGATGGATTGATTTAGGCGTCATAAAAGACAACGTCGCGGAGTGAATTAGTTTGCCCCGAAGGGGCTAAATGTTACAGCCCTGGGTATCTGGCAACCCCCAAACTCATCCTAAAGACAGAAATTTCGCCCTTTCAGGGCTTGGTTTATTGTTCGCCGATCAACCCAGGGCGTTGCCCTGGGCTATAACATTTGGCCCCGTTGGGGCCGATTTCTGCCAAATTACTAAGTCTGAAAAGCAAATTACTTCCTCGTTACTTAACTTACAGCCAACCTACCGCCTCGCAAACGCATAAGCCGGCAATTGCTCTGGCGAAATCCGAATCGCAGCACCCGTTGGACACGCACGTACGCACGCCGCACCGCCTTTAATGTCTTTGCACATATCGCATTTAACCGCCTTTTTCGCGTGCGCGTCTGGGTCGTACGGGGACTCGCCTGGGCCGTCGCCTAGGCCAAAAAGTAGCCAGCTGAGCAAGCCGGGCTTATTCTTGGGCTTGGCCGCCATATGGATCACGCCATACGGGCAATTGCGTTCGCAGTTGCCGCAGCCGATGCAGTTGTCGGCGATATAAACCTCGCCATTCGGCGAGCGATGGATCGCATCGGCCGGGCAATCTTTCATGCAGTGCGGGTGTTCGCAGTGGCGGCAGCTGGTCGGCACGTGCACATTGGCAAACGTCGGCCCGGCTTCGCGGTCCAATCTGGAGGTACCGCCGTGGGTTTCAGCGCAGGCCTTTTCGCAGTTATCGCAGCGCACGCACAGCGCTTCGTCGATCAGCAAAATGTCGGTGGCTTCCCCGGCACCTTGACCGACCAGGAAAGAAATCACATCGCCTGCAGAACCGGCGGCCTGTACCGCCAAATTTTGTGCGGCGCGGCCTTTGTATTCTTGCTGTAAACGCCCACGCAATAGGGTGTTGCGCTGCAATAGCTTTTGAAATGCTTCGCGCTCAACGCGGATGGTTTCGGTATTAATTGCGGCGCGCGCGGTCGCGGTACGCTTGTTTTCCCCCAACAGCGCCATTTCTCCGACGTATTGACCGGCGGGCACATACGCCAGCACCACTTCTTTACCGGCAATTTGGCGGCTGATGGTCAACGAACCGACGCGCACTAAGTGCAGACAATCACCTTCATCACCTTCATTGAACAAAACATCACCCGCGCGGAATTTATGCAGGCTAGCGCCCGCCACCACTTCTTTGAGTTGCTCAGGCGTGGCGTCTTCACCAAAACGTCCGCGCAGTGCGCGCTCCATGAAGATGCCGTCGATAATTTTCTTGACGGCCTCTACCGAGTTAATCAACTTCAACATTGAACGTCTGGGCGTATCGATCAACACCACGCCCTGCGGCCCGGCCAGCACGGTCGCTGAGCGTCTACGCCCGGAAATTAAGCCCATTTCGCCGAAAAACTGACCTGGGCCAAGTTTTGCACGCTTATCGTTTGCCTCGTCAATGACCACCTCGACGCCGCCGCCGATCACCGAGAAGAAAGTGTTGGTGTAATCGTTGCGCAAAAATACTGGCTGCCCAGGTGCGACCGTCACGATGCTGGAGTCGATCATAAATTCGCGCAGCTGCAGCGGCGTAATCGTCGCCAAGTGCGGAGCATTAGCTTGTACTTGTTTAAGCGATTCCTCGACTGATCTAAAACCGGGCAGCTTGTTGAACTTGACTTCCAGCATCGGCTCATCCGCAGGTTTTACCGCGCGGCCGAGGATATATTCGATCACCTCATAGCCCTGATTCATCGCTTGCTTGATCAGCGGATAGCCGCCCAAAGCACCGACGATATACAAGCCTTTGATATTGCTTTCGTAAGTCGGCGAAAGTGCCGGCACCGCAGACGGATCTTTGCTCGGGAAATTCACACCGCAGGCTTCAACAAAGGTGCGCGGTGGGTTTGCGCCTAAACGCGCGATTACCCGGTCGCACAAAATTTGCGCGCGGCCTTTGGGCGTGGATAGCCACATGCGCCCCGGTTTTCGGCCCACGGGCAAGACATCGACTTTCTCTGGTGCCGAGTTGAAATAGCATTCCAGCGTTTTATCGTCCACGCAACGCGTAATTGACTTGAGATTGCCTTCCTTGGCGCGCGCAAATTCCTCGCGTCGGTTGACAATGATCACTTGATTTTGCCGGCACAGCGCCACCGCATTTTCAATTGCCGCATCGCCCGCGCCCACGACAATAATGGTTTCGCCGGAATACTCATCTGGATCGTCCAACTGATACTGCACAAACGGCGCTTCCTCGCCCGGGATGCCCATTTTGCGCAAATTTCCCTGCAAACCCACGCCCAGCACACAAAAATCGGCCATGACCACCGATTTATCCGCGCAAGTGATTTTAAAGCCGGGATTTTGCGGCTCAATCTTGGTGACTTCCGCGCCGTAACGTACATTGACTTTCAGTGCCGCCGTACCGGCATCCCACTCGCCCAAAATTTTCTCACGCGTGCCAGCTTCAAATTTTAGCGGCGAACGCAAGGGCAGCATGTCAGGCTCAGCCATGACGTGCTTGCCTTTTTGATAGCGATAAATAGTGTTGGAAAGCTGCGGGCTGGCCTCTAGCAAAATATGCGACACGTTTTGCTCTGAAGCACGGGCAGCCGCGGACAGTCCGCCAGG
>JBBQBR010000164.1:0-6139 GCA_038317875.1 Lysobacterales bacterium | reverse complement strand
TGTGCTCGGCAGTGTTTGGAACGGTCATCGTGGGCCTATGATGAGGTTTGGTCTGTTCGCAAACGCACCAACAGCTGTTAGCAACCGAGCGATACTGGGTTGGCAATCGGCGGTCAATTCTTTAAGGCGTGATCCAATTTTCGTGTGCTAACGCACCGACCCTAGTCGTTCCAAAGTGGGATAGTTAGGCTCCCGCAACCATGCTTCCATCGACGCGCAGCGAAGGAGTTACACCATGAAAGTTAAGGCCAAAGAGCAGCAAATAGCACAGCGCCAATATTTGGCACCGGTGACACCGCAAGCGTTAAATTCAACTTTAATCAGGGAAATTTCAGCGGAGTTGAGCGCGGTGCTAGCTGACGTGTTTGCGATGTTTTTGAAAACCAAGAATTTTCACTGGCATATGAGCGGCCCGCACTTTCGGGATTACCACCTGATGCTGGATGAGCAAGCCGCCGAGCTTTACGCGATGACGGATCTGCTGGCGGAGCGCTGCAGGAAATTGGGTGGCACCACGCTGCGCTCTACCGGCCATATTTCACGCATTCAACGCATCGTCGATAATGACGCCGAATTTGTCGAACCAAATGCGATGTTGGCTGAGCTGTGTGCGGACAATCAATTTTTGGCGGCTAACCTGCGAAAGGTACATGCAATATGTCAGGAACATAACGATGTTGCAAGCGTCAGCCAAATTGAGCCATGGATTGATGAAAGCGAGCGACGCGCTTGGTTTTTGTTTGAAACTTCACGGCGCGCATCTTGACGTTCGCCATCGCACCGACGAGGTCAACCAAGGCCGTTAAGGTAAGTCGATATTCACAATCACCTCGGAGTACGTGATGATTTTCGGAAGTATATTGTTAATTTTCTTACTGTTGATATTGGTAGCGGTAATGCCTCGGTGGAACCACAGCCGCAACTGGGGTTATGGGCCTGCTAGCGGCATTAGCACCTTGCTTGTGGTCGTCGTTGTCGTGCTTGTGTTGTAACTCCGCCGCGCTACTTGCTTGGAGCTAGGCGCAGCAATTCTTTTCGTACCACGTTGTAACACTCGCATGCGCAGCGCCGCAGGCCGCTCACATCATTGACGCGAATGTGTCCGCGTCGATAGCTGATATGCCCCAAGGCCTGCAGTTTACCGGCCGCTTGCGTGATGCTTTCGCGTCGCACGCCTAGTAAGTTTGCTAGCAGTTCCTGTGTCATTACCAGCTCATCGGGCTGGCGCATTCGATCATGCGTCGCCACAAGCCAGCCACTGAGCTGTTGTTCAACGCTGTGGTGCCGGTAGCACGCGGCGGTTTGTACAATTTGCGTCATCAACGCCTGCATGTAGCGCAGTAGCACCTTTTGCAGCGTAGGGCTGTGCTCAAATGCATTTTGCAAAGTGCGCCGGTCGAGGCGATATCCGTAACCCCCGGTGTGTACCATGGCCGAACTTAGGGTGCTTTCTCCGCCCATAAAAATAGACGTGCCAACAATTCCCTCAGAACCTACACCCGCCGTTTCGGCGGACGCGCCTGATTGGGTTATGTAGTGCAGTGAAACAATTGAAGTGCACGGGAAATACGCAAATTTGATCAGCTCGCCTGGGCCATGCAAACTTGTTCCGAGCGGCATCACAACCCATTCAAGGTGCGTTGATAAGATAGTAAAGTCTTCGTTTGTTAAGCTTGCTAACAACGAGTTTAGGAGTGGGCTGTGGGCGCTTGATATCGAAATCATGGCAATGTGTTCGCCGTGGCAAAGATCATGAGGCGAATACCATGTTCGTCTAAATGCCGCGTCGTTTGATCAAACATCGGCTGGCCGCTCATGCAAAAGTGCTGGCGGAAGCAAACGATCATATTCATCTTTGACGACGCGATAACATTCACAGCTCAACGCGGCTAAGCCTGGCCGGTCTAGTACGCTGATGTGCCCGCGCGAATAGCGAATGATTCCCGCTTTTTGGAGCTTCAAAGCGGCTTCGGTGACGCCTTCACGTCGAACGCCCAGCATGTTCGCGATTAGTTCTTGGGTCATCGTTAAATCTGATCCATCGAGGCGATCCAGACTCAACAGAAGCCACCGGCATAACTGTTGATCCAGTGAGTGATGGCGGTTGCACACTGCAGTTTGCGCCATTTGCGTTAGTAGTGCCTGCGTATAACGCATCAGCAAGCGCATCAGCGCGCCAGGGAGTTGCAACTCGTTTTTTAGCGTTGCGGCGCGAACGCGATAGCCATACCCGGCACTTTGCACCACAGCACGGCTCGGAGTGGAATCACCACCCATAAACAGCGAGATACCAACCATGCCTTCGTTGCCGACAACAGCAATCTCAGCCGAAGCGCCGTCCTCCATCACATACAGTAATGAAACGATTGCTGACGTGGGAAAATAGGCGTAGCTCAGGCTCTGACCTGATTCAAACAGCACGAAACCTAACGGCAGCACGACCGCTTCCAACTTTGGCTGCAAGCGCAACCAATCTGGTTCGGGCAATGCCGCTAGCAGATGATTCGCGTAGCGTGTGGCGGGAATTGAGCTCTTAACTGAGCGCGGTGTGGGGATAGTTTTAGACCTGTTGAGCGTGATGACTTTTGCCACGCGCCTGCTCCGGTAAATGATGCCCAGAGAGTCGTGGTCCGTGCTTGCCTTTGCTCAGTTTACACGCTGCGCCTGTACGACTTAGCTATGTTGCCGAATATATTTCCGACCGATCGGAGTTTTCACAGCAATTGCACAAATCCGCTGGCATTAGCTACGCTCAGTTTGTCGGCTCTTCACAAGGGGAAACGACTTCGCGAACAAAGGCGAAGTCTAAGTCTAAGTTGGTGTGTTTTGGCGGCGTTACCCGCGTAGACGTTTGCCAAACAAGAGTGAAAGTACAAACAGGACCAAAAAAACGAAGAATAAAATTTTGGCAATGCCGATCGCAGATCCAGCGATTCCGCCGAAACCAAGAACGCCGGCAATTAATGCGATGACTAAAAAAACGAGCGCGTAATGCAACATGAATTACTCCTAGGGTAAGTGTGGTGCCCGCGATCTAGCTGATCGGTTAGCGGGTAGGGGTGAGCATGCGCTCGGCATTCGCTACAGTCGGTGTGGTGACGAACAGAACAGACGAGCCGATCAGTTGACTATCGATATGGTTATGACTGACTTAAGAGCGCGCCATTAAAATGGTTAAAAACCAAAGTCAAAAGCCATGAGCAACGCAGAGAAGTCCGTTCCGGATCAAACAAGTGTTGAGCGCCAACCGGTTGAAAAGATTAAACAAAACGCGCAGCGCCCCAAATTAGGCCGTCGCGTAGCTGTTCTCTTGGCAGTAGTTTTGGGCTTAGGCGCGATTGGCATTGGCGCGTGGCTTTTCCTCCGCCCTGCTAAGGTCACTTTCATCACCATCGTGCAAGGCAAAGTTGAGTTGGCACTATCGGTTGTAGGGCGCGCGCGGCCGGGTAATTTAGTCGATGTGCGTTCACCCAACGCCGGGCAAGTGATAGAGCTGCTGCATGATGATGGCGATATCGTCGCCGAGGATGCCCCGCTCGCGATTTTGCGGGCTCAAACTGAGCAAGCACAAACCGATGCTGACGCTGCGCGTGAACGCGCGGCGCGCGCTGAAGTCACCCGCACGCAATTGGCCTTCAAACGCACACAAACGTTGGCGCAGCGTGGTTTTGTGGCAAAGGCAGCGTTGGACGAGGCGCGTGCAACGCTGCTGTCGGCGCAGGCTAATTTGGCCGCCGCTGCCGCGATTAAACGGGCCGCCGCAGCGCGCAGCGGTGAATTCACGATCACCGCACCAATGGCGGGTGAAATCCTGGTGCGCCCTATTGATAACGGGCAGGTCGTGTCCCCCGACGTCATCTTGTTTCAACTCGGCTCGCTAGATGGCGACGAAATTCATGCCGAAGTGGACGAAGCCTACGCCGATGCACTGACTGTCGGCATGGCCGCGCGCGCTGCATTGTCTGGCTCAGAGGCACAATTTACGGCGCATATCACCGAAATATCGGCGCGTATTGATCCGCTCACTGGCGGGCGCTTGGTGAAGCTGGCTGCCGATACGCCCATGCACGTTCCCTCTGGGCGCTCGGTCGATGTCACCATTGTGGTCAGCGTGCGGCCGAAAGGGATTGTTGTGCCGCGTCAGGCGATTGTAGACGCCACCACAGAACCGAAAGTTTATGTGCTCGATCAAGAGGACGTGGTGCGCGCAAAGCCGGTGCGTATTGCCGCATGGCCGTCGCTGAATGCCATTATCGACGCCGGGCTGGCGGCCGGTGATCGCGTGGTTTTAGCGCCCGCAGCAACGCGGCTATCTGTCAAGGTTCGACCCATCAACAGCGCTGATGCTGCTAGCAGCGCACCGAGCGCGAGCCCGACTCCGAGCCCGACTCAGACTGAAACTGACATTCAGACTCCGAGCCCGCCGGGTTCCGGGCGCTAGCATGTTTGCTTTTACCGTCGCGCGCCGTTACCTGTATTCCAGCCCGTCACAGACGGCACTGCTGATCTCGGGCGTTGCTCTAGGCGTAACTGCTTTCGTATTTATCACCGCGTTGATCCAAGGCTTAGCCATCCGCTTAACCGCAGACGTTACCGCGAACAGCGCGCATGTTTCCCTTGAACAGCCGACCCGTGTCGCTCGCGTTTTGCAAAATCCTGCTGTGCATACCGAAGCGGCGGCGCTGGTGTCGACGTTTCAGCGCCGCCAAATCCGCACTTGGCGCTCAACAGTAGCGCTGCTGCGCAATCAAGATTCGGTTTCAGCGATTAGCCCGCAAATTACCGGTAGCGCGTTCTTAGTGAAAGGGGAAGCGGTGGCCCCGGTGTCGGTAAATGCCGTTGAGGTCGAAAGTTTGAATGCCATCACGCCGGTCAGCACCCAGATTATCAGTGGCGATGCCAATCTGGGTGCCGACGGTATTCTGATTGGCGTGCGGCTGGCGAAAGATATGGGGCTTGCAGCCGGGCAGCCGGTTTTATTTCGCACCGATCGCGGCATAGATCGTTTGCTGACAGTGCGCGGCGTGTTTCGCTCTGGCGTGCAAAGCGTCGATGAAAGGGTGGCCTATATTTCCCTACAAACCGCGCGCCCGCTGTTTCGCTTGCCCGAGGGCGTTACCAATATCGAAATTAAATTGACCGACCCCGGCAGTGCGCGCCAAGTCGCAGAATTTCTGCACGGTGCCACAGGCTTACGCGCCACACCCTGGCAGGAGAAAAATGCCAATCTTGAGGGCGCGCTAACCGCGCAAGCGCAAACTGGAACCCTGATCCAGCTGTTTTCGCTGATTTCCGTGCTGATTGGTATCGCCAGCGCATTGATTCTTTCGGCGAACCGCAGGCGCGGCGAGATCGGCATCATGCGCGCGTTCGGCGTGTCGCGCGGGTTTATCGCGGCGGTGTTTATTCTACAAGGACTGCTTATTGGCTTACTCGGTGCTGCGCTCGGCTGTATCACCGGATACGGTTTGTGTTCCTGGCTCGCCACTTTAACCAAGCCTGACGGCACCATGGCACTGCCGATTGCGCCTAGCGAAGGCGGCTATGTCACGGTAATGGTGTTGACGACTATGGGCGCGGTGTTGGCGTCCCTTATTCCCGCGCGATCTGCGGCGCGCCTTGATCCTTTGGAAGCCATCCAGCAATGACGCACGTTTTAGAAGCCCGTGGAATTTCTAAGTCATTTCGCAATGGCGACGAGCTGACCGACGTGTTGAAAAGCGTCGATGTCACGCTTGAGGAGGGCGAACTAGCCGCGCTCTTGGGCGTTTCGGGCTCGGGCAAGTCGACCCTGTTGTCGATCGTTGGATTGTTGCTGGCACCAACGGCTGGCACCCTCATGATCAGCGGTGAGCGCGTGGAAGCGTTTTCTGAGCTCCAGCGCACGCTGTTTCGCAATCAGCATCTAGGGTTTATTTTCCAGTTTCACAATTTACTGCCAGATTTTACCGCGATGGAAAACGTCGCCTTTCCCGCTGCGGCACCCGCTGGCGGCATTAGCGCCGCCATGCGCAAGCGCGCCCGCGAACTGCTGGAACGGGTAGGGCTGGCCGAGCGCATGGATTTCCCCGCTGCACGCTTATCCGGCGGTGAAAAAGTATTATTGGTTGTTAGTAGTATTAAACACAGTTTTAATTAC
>JBBQBR010000163.1:0-6159 GCA_038317875.1 Lysobacterales bacterium | reverse complement strand
TGATCAGCGCTTGGGGCGTTTGAGCGCGTCGCGTTTTTAGATTTAACCCTCAATTTTCAACGCCCGCCGAATTGCCGCGTGGATTAACTGCAGGCGATATGGTTTCGCGACATGTTCAAACATACCCGCCTTGATACAGGCGTTGCGATCACTCAAATCCGCACGTCCGGAAAGCGCGATAATCGGCACTGCGTGCATGTTTTCCTGCGTCGCCAATATCTGCGCTAGATCCAGTCCAGAGCTGCCGTCCAAATCTAAATCCATTAGCACAACATTAAATTGCTCGGCCGTAACCGCGCTGAGTGCGCTAAAGCTATCACCCGCAACCACGACCTGGTGCCCCGCGCTGCGCAGCAGCTCGCCAATCAGCTCTTGATTATCGACTTCGTCTTCAACCACCAAAATTTTCAGACTAGGCATTTGCGTCTGAGTGCTTTCTGGCAATGCTGCGACCGTTGGCAGTGGCAAATTAAGCTCAAATTGGCTGCCCAATTCACGATCTGCTCTGGGATTAAGCGTTAGCGTGCCGCCCAACGCGCGTGCAAGTTCAGCGCTGATCGCAAGCCCTAAGCCACTGCCGCGCGCGCCGCGATTGAGGCGCACATAGGGTTTAAAAATCTCGGTGCGCGCCGACTCTTCGATGCCAGGTCCGCTATCGGAAACACTTACGTGCAATTCACCGCCACGATACTGACTGTGCAAATGCACCCAGCCGGCGTCGGTGAATTTGATCGCGTTGCTGAGTAGATTCACCAATATTTGACGGATGCGGCCAGCGTCGCTTTCGCAAGTGCGCTCAACATCGATAAATGCGTGATCGAAGCGTAAACCCTTGCTCAGCGCACTGGCGCGCTGGCTTTCAAAGGCGTCAAAAAGCAGTTCTGCCAAATCGAACGGCGTCGAATTTAAGTCCAGTCGATGCACCACAAGTTTGGTGTGATCCAGCGCATCGTCCAATAATTGCGCCAGCGCTTTCCCAGCATGCACGATCCGCCCTGTTAGTTTGAGCTGCTGCACCGGATCTCGGCTGCCCGCCAATAACTCTGCATTGCCGGTGACGCCATTGAGCAAATTGCGCATTTCGTGGCTGATGTAGCCCAACGTTTCAGTGCGTGCGAGCGCTAGTTGCTCGGTATGGCGTGCGCTGTCCAAGCGTGAGCGCCGCAAAATTCGCCGTTTTGAAAGCCACGCACCAAATACCGTAGCAACACCCAAAAGTAGTAATGCCAACGCCAGTAGCGCATACCAACGCTGCCAGGGCGGCGCGGGCAGCACAATGTCAATCGTAGGTGCAGTCACCAGCAAACCCTGCGCATTGCGCGCACGCGCAATCAGGCTGTACGCGCCCGGTACTAAACCGTTCAAATCAAGCCGACGCTCAGTTCCAAATGCCGCCTCAGGGCCTGGACGCAGCTGAAATTGATATTGCATTCGCTCCGGCGCGGAATAATTCAGGGCATGTGCCTCGATTGCCAGTTTGGGCGTACGCCAGGGCAGCTCGATTTGTTTTGCTAGCTGCATGCCGGTACTTTGATCATTCAGCCTCAGCGGAAAAGGCGCGGCAGGTGCTGCCGTTAGATTTGGGTCAAAGCGCAACAATCCGTTAACCGAACCGATCAGGAACGCATGATCTAAGCTTTGAAATGGGTAATCGCTCAGCTCGACTTGCGAAATGCCATCGACGATACGCTCGGCTTGCATAGCACTTTCTGCCACCCGCCAAAGCCCGCCCGGGCCGGCAAACCAGAGCGTTTTCCCGCTGCACGCCATGCCGCCAATATCGGAATCTAAACCGACAGGACGTGCCAAAGATCGTTGCTGAACCAGGGAAACTTTATCCAGCGCCACTAGCCGCTTTTCGAGCGCAGCCCACACGACATCGGCGCAATCGGCGAAGGCGTAAACTGGCTCAGTAATCGGCTGGCGCAGTACTCGCAGTTGACTTTGGTCGTGCAAATTTAACTGTATCTTGGTTTTTTCGAGTTCACGTAGGCCGCCAATGCCAGCCAGCAAAACTGTCTGGTCACGCACGCCGATCTGCTCAATATTACCGCCAGTGATCTCCGCGCCGGCATGGCTTAGCACAGCAAAGTCCGTATCCAACTCAAAAAGTTCTACGCGCTGGCTGGCAAGCCACACGCCGCCGCTGCGGTTGGGCTCAAGCAAGTCCACAATTTGTCCAGAGTCATTGGTTTCCCAGTGACGAAATCGTTTTGTTCTAGGTAAGTATTGTGACAAGCCAAGTTGATGCCCTATCCACACCAATTCATCGCTGCCCTGGCCTTGGGCAAGGACGGCTCGACTCAAGCGAGTCGGTAAGCCTGAGGCGCTGCCTTTTTCGTCAACTGGCAAGCGCTCGTAGGTTGCATCTGGGAACACGCCAACTACGCCGCTATCTTGCATTGCAACCCAGATCACGCCGCTTTGCGCGCCGCTTGCACCCGCAACTCGGCTACCTGGCAGGGCACCTTCACCGCGCTCAAGCCAGCTACGTCCAACATTTTGCGCATCCCAATGCGCCAAGCCGGACGCATAGCTTGCGATCCAAAGCCCGCCGTCAGTATCAACCAGCAAACTTGTTAGTTGACCTTCCGGTAGCGTGTTTTGCCCGCCGGGCGAGGCACGCATGCTGCGGATTTGCCCTGACTCATAAATTGATAGTCCACGTTCCGTGCCAAAAAAGCCGCGATTTCCCACGATCGCTAGCGTCAATATGGTTTGTGCGCCAATGCTGTTGAACTCGGTTTCCAGGGTAAGATTAGGTTTGGCAAAGCCAGGTTCGCCTTGCTGCATTACGGGCGCACCAATCGCCACTTTGAGCACACCAGCGCCCTTACCTAAGCCCAGCCACAGCGCATCATTTGAAGTATTTAAGGTGATAATGTCCGCGTTCGCGCTATAGGCATCTTCGCTGACTCTAGGTTTGCCATTCACCAACGAAATTTCGCTGACATATCCCGAAAAACTGGCGAAATAGGCGGCATTTTCGGTGCTCGTGGCTGCCACAATATCTGGATGGCTCAGCGGGTGCGTTTGAATCACCTCAAGCGTTGCTGCATCAACTTCAATCAGCCCCACGTCATATAGCGCAAGCCATATGCGCCCGCCAAATTCCGCAATCGCATAAATATCATTCTTGTCTAACTTGTAGGGCGGTTTCACGTGTGCGTTAAAGCAAATGCTGCTCTGGCGATCGGCCTGTAGTGCGCACATGCCATGATCGGTAACGCCCAACCAAAGGCGATTGCGTTGGTCTACAAAAAGCGTTTCGATGCCGACATCCGGCACGCCAGCGGTTGCGCTAATTGCCGTAAACGCCACGCCATCAAAACGTACCGCGCCGCGTTCAGTCGCAACCCAAATATAACCTTGGTGATCCTGGACTACGCTGGTGACGCGATTGGAGGGCAAGCCATCTTGAGTGGTATACCGCTGCATTCTGGGCGCAAATCGGCTGTCGTCTGCGTATAACGCAGTACTTGAAAAAAAGCAGGCCAGAATGAGCAATTGCGCTAGTCGCGCACCAAAAAGCCGCATCAATATTCCTTTGCTAGATGCGCACAGCGCGCCGCAGAAGTTTGCACCAACCACGCGTAGCGCGCACTATCGCGCAGTTAAAATGAAGTTCGATTGGAGAGCCAAACCTATCATGCGTTCTGTTTTGCCACGTTCTGTTGTGCCACGGCAAGCCTCTACTGCGTTGCGTTTGCTGCTGGCCGCGTTAGTGGTCATTGTGTTGGGTGGTTTGGCGATCACCTTGGTGCAGTTGACCGACACTGCGCTCAGCATTCAAGAACGCCTTGCGCGTCTGCCTATGTGGGCGGCTTATCCGTTGGCAGCGGCGTTGATCGGCCTGGGGGGTGTGATCGCGTATTTGCTCTGGCGGCTATTGCGGCCCGCCAAGATAAAGCCTGCCTTAAGTCAAGTGATCACGCGCGAGGCGGTGTTGGCGCGTGTTGAGGCGCTCAACTCAGGGCAGTCTTTGGACAGTGGTAAAAATAACAGCGCGGTAAGCCGTGCAAACGCCGAACAAGAACAGCATTTAGTTGCTGCAGCGCACGAGGAATTGGCAGAACTTGACCGGCGAGCGAACTCAGATTCGCTGTATTTGGCGCTATTTGGCGAAATTAGCACCGGCAAATCTAGCCTAATTCGCGCGTTAACTGGCGAAGCGGTTGAGGTTTCGGTCACCGGCGGTACCACATTACACGCCAAGGTTTACCGTGCGCAGCTTGCCGGCGAACAATTAGATCAAGCGCAGGCATTGATGATTTCGGATGTTCCGGGCACCAATGAGGCGGATGCTGGCGCGCGTGGCGTGCTCGCGCGCGAAGAGGCTCTGCGTGCGCATGTCGTGGCGTTGGTGGTAACCGGTGATCTTTCCCGGGCGGAGGCTTCAGAGTGGCAATGGCTCGTGGCGTTTGGCAAACCGGTTTGGTTGATCCTCAATAAAATTGACCGCTACTGCGAATCAGAATTGGCGCAGTTGTTGCGCCGACTTAAAGAGAAATTTGGTACGGACCCGATTGCGGTCAGTGCTGGCTACGATGAAAGCGTCAGCGTGATTGACGCAAACGGGATGGAAAGCCAGCGCTTAAGAAAAATTCCGGCAAAAGTGGCACCTCTGCAGGCAAGGCTGACCCAATTTTCGAAGGAAAATCAAGGCAACAAAGCCAAACTGGAACCGGCGCGCAGCCATGCGGTGCTGAATGCGCTGGATCTAAAACTAAGCGGCGCTGAACACAGCCGCCGCTTAGCCCAGGGCGAACAGATCGTTACGCAATACACCCGTCGCGCGATGATCGGCGCAATGGCCTCGGTCGCACCCGGCAGTGATTTAGTGATTCAAGGCGCACTGTCATTTGGCTTGGTCAAAGCCCTGACTGAGCTTTACGGCATCAGCATGACGAAGTTGGATATTGATGATTTGCTTGCATTGCTGGGCGGCAAACTCAAGGGTTCAATTACCTTGCTATTGGCAATTGCGGGCAACGCCGCAAAAGCGTTTCCAGGGCTTGGCACCTTAGGCGGTGGCGCGCTGCATGCGGTTGCCTATGGCTTGCTTTTTCAAAGCGTGGGCCGGGCGCTATTGGAATGTTTGGATCGCCAACTATTAGATGCGCGCGGCGGCGTGGATCGCTTGGCGCTGCTCAAGCATTTGAGCGTGGAGCTGACCGATCACCGTCAGCTGATTGGGCGTGCCACACAGCTGGCGCGGGAGTTCAGTAAATCGGGTACTGATCGGTAATGCTTCGTCATTGCGAGGAGCGCGGCGACGTGGCAATCCATTTTTCGGCCGGCACTAGCGCACTAGCGCACACTGATCGAGCGAACTTTCCTAGACCAACCGCCAGCGCAAAGTCTCACCCGCATGAAACGGCACAAGCTGCGCCACATCCAAATCTAGCTGCGCTGGCACGGTATGCGCCTCATATTGCAAAGTAACGCGCTCCTCATTCACCGCTAGCCGATAGAACTTTGGGCCATTGAGCGAGGCAAATGCCTCCAGCCGATCCAGCGCGTTTTCCTCGGCAAATACGGCCGCATAACTTTCCAAGGCGAAGGGTGCATTAAATATACCGGCGCAGCCACAGGCAGATTCTTTGTCGCCGGTTGCATGCGGTGCCGAATCGGTGCCTAAGAAAAACTTCTCGTTACCCGAGGTTGCCGCGCGGCGCAGTGCCAGCCGATGCACTTCGCGCTTCGCAACGGGCAGGCAATACATATGCGGGCGAATGCCGCCCGCAAACATCGCATTGCGGTTGATATGCAAGTGGTGCGGCGTGATCGTTGCGGCAACATTGGCAGCACTGGCTTGCACGAATTCGACCGCTTGCAGGGTGGTGATGTGCTCAAACACCATACGCAGTGCCGGAAAGCGGGCCAGCGTCGGTGCTGCAATGCGGTCAATAAACTGCGCTTCCCGGTCGAAAATATCAACATCGGTATCGGTGACTTCACCATGCATCAAAAGCGGCATGCCAATGTTTTGCAGCCGATCCAATACGCGATCTAGATGGCGAATATCACTGACGCCAGCGGCGGAGTTGGTGGTGGCATGCGCCGGGTAAAGCTTGACGGCCGCAAATACGCCTTCGCGAAAACCTCGTTCAAGCTCGTCTGGGTCGCTGGCATCGGTTAGATAAGCCGTCATCAGCG
>JBBQBR010000162.1:0-6223 GCA_038317875.1 Lysobacterales bacterium | reverse complement strand
GATCCAAAATATGGCAGCGAGGTGTTTAATCAGCGCACCAAGGCTTTGGGCTTAAAGCGCCTGTTTTTGCATGCCGTCAGCGTCGCGTGGAAGCAAGATGGTGAACTGCGCACCTTTCAAAGCGCGCTGCCAGATGAGCTGAAGGCGGTTTTGGCGGCTTTGCGTAAGCAATCGCTTGCTGCGCAGGGTTAAGGTGCGTCCGGCGGAAACGCGTTGATTGACTAAAATCGATCAATCCCAAACGTAACGCTCATCACATTCAACGTCATATTTTCTGAGCAACTGACGATATTCGTCTTGAAATGTTATGAGCCGGTGATGCTCTGCCTGATTGGTGATGAAACTTTCTAAAGCTAGTCTATGCGATGGGCTGATTGAAAAAATACCGTATCCACTTTGCCAATGAAAATTCGACAGATGTGCAGCCTTAGTCTTCAACCATTTTGAAGAGCCAGTTTTTATCCTACAAAGCTCAGTTGGACGTGTCCGAGTGTGCTTTTTTCGGCTTATCCGGATCTCTAGTGTCAGATATGGGCGTGACGACGCGGCATAGTCATTCTCTGCAAGGAGGAAACAACGAAGCAGGGCGAGTCGAAAAAGGTGCAATCGGGTGCGTAGCGCTCTCACCCATTTGGTGACGTTCGAAAAAGCCCAAAAAATCATACTCAGCATAACTTTCCGAGCGCCAGAGCGCGGTCAACTGAGTTTTTTAGGTTTATGTCTTGCACAAGCATTGATGGCGCGCGGGCGCGTGGATGCGCGATCAAAAGATGGATGTGATCGCCAACCGACCCGGCTTTGAGAAGCGTGCCGTTTTGGTTTTCAACAATCCCAGCGATGTAACAGTGCAGTTCCTCGCGGATATCGTCGGTCAGCATGACTTCACGATTTTTCGTTGAAAAAACAAGCTGCACGAGTATTTGGGCAAGGGATTGCGGCATATTGTCTCGCCCCTTCAGGGCTGATAGAAACGTGGATGGCAACTGAATTCTCAGGGCGTTGCCCTGGGCTGAAGAATTAATGCGCCGTTGGCGCGGCAAGATGCGCAAAGTGCAGAGCTGCGTCAGAATTTGTGCGGATCTGCCTTTCGATGCTTCGACATGTTCAGCATCAGGGCGAACGGTTCTTTTGGATTTAGGCTCAAAAACCCCAAACTCCACATCAGTTTGAATCGCACCCCTAAATATCTGGGAAATTGAGTTCGGTTTAAATAATTTTTAGTTTTATTTGGTGTGAAATCAGGACTTGGCACGTAAACTCCCGGCATGGACACCTCCAAACCTATCACGCTGTCGCTCAATGGCACTTTTAACGACGAGCCGATCTCGCCGTCGAATATCAGTGCGCGTGTGCTTGTGGAGTTTGTAGAAGCAGCGGCGAAATTCGTTGCCGGTAAGCGCGACAAATGGCGTGATCAATCAATAGAAATTGTGGAAGGGTCGTTTGAGCTTTCGCAGGTGCCGCTGGACGGCGATCAAAGCATTTGGTCGGATTTCACCGAGCTACAAAAGGGCGATGATACTTCAGTAACGCAAGCGCGCCGTGCGGCACTCGCGTCGCTTCGAACCATCGTAAAGGCTGTGCCAAGTGGAAGTATTTTGATTCGCCACGACACTCAGTTGATTTTTCAGATCGAAGCACCACAAAGCAAAGTAACGCTAGACAACGATTGGTATCCAGTCGAACGCTGGTTGTTTGGCCGCATCGAGACCGCAGGTGGCGTAAATCCCAAGCTTTACCTAACGTTGCAAGATGGCAAAAAATATCGCATCGCCGCCAGCGCCGATTTGTTGCAGCAAGAACAAGCCAATTTTTTATACCATGACCGATTGCTGCACATTCGCGCAGAAGAAAATTTCAGCACCGGTGAGCTACGCGGGCATCGACTTGTTGCGTTTACGCCATACAAACCCGACGTAAGCCCTGAAGCGATGGCGGCTTTTATTGCCGAAGGAACCAAAGCCTGGGCGGATGTTGCGGATGCCGATGCATGGCTTGCCGATCTACGAGGCAACTGAGGCATGGGTGGGATATCGCACCAGGGAATACTGTTAGACGCCTCGTTTTTGATTAGGCTAACCAACGAAAATGACCCACTGCACCTGAGCGCGCAGGCTTATTTTGAAGCGGCGAAAAAAGAAAAGATACCCCTGCATTTGTCCGCAATTGTGGTTGCGGAGTTTGAAGTCAAACAAACCCTTCGCCCTGAAATTCGCGACGCGCTAATTCCAGCGCCCTTTGACTACATTGAAGGCAAACGCGCTGCGCAATTCCAACGGGAAATCGGCGATCGAGATCCTGGTGATAGTCGTGCCGATTTGCGCATTGATACCCTGTTGATGGCACAGGCGCACACACGCAAATTAGGCGCGATCCTGACCAATGATAAAAATACGCTGGCTAAGTATTTGGCACGTTTGCGCATGAAAAACCTGACTAATGTGCATGCTATTGTGTTGTCGGACGGCTTTGAACCAGCACGTTTGAAGACGCCCGCCCAGTCTAATTTGCAAATGCCCTTAGTAAAAAGCTAGTTCGTTGGTGATAGCAAACGGACTAAAAGGCACCTTATTCTAACTAAATTTCAAAAGTGCATTAAATTAGCCGCAATTGATGTTAGGTATTTTTTCAGCCCCAAAAGGGGCGAAATACGATAGCCCAGGGCAACGCCCTGGGTAGTGCCGACATTAAAATTTTTAAGCCCTGAAAGGGCGATATCCTTTGGATAAAGAGTTTTCCGATAATTTCGCCCCTTGTATGTTCACTTTCAAAACATTTCACGAGTTAAATCGGATGGTCGAGTTCGTCGTTTTTGCATTTTTGATCAGCCTGTTGAGCCAGATTTTCACACCAGTAAACCACGGCGTTCGACCGGCCAAGCGGGCTTTTGAATTGAAAGGAATTAATAAAAAATTCGCACGAGTTGAAGTCGGTATAGTCAGGCGTGCTCGCCCGACGTGGCCAGTACAAGTATTCACCCCTTTTGTTGCCTTGGCAAAACAATCAAGGGCAACTTGTTTTCAAGTTCATTCCAACCTTGACACTGCTGTCATTTAGGCGCTCATGGATTACGTTTTGTCGGGGAGGCCGAACGCCCCTTAGGACAGCATTTGCTGATCCTGACCTGAAGATCGGCCCCCCGCCTACACGGCTTGGAAATCATGGGGCCATTTATCCCCAGGGGGTTGCCCTGGGTTGATCGGCCAACCATAGACTGAGCCCTGAAAGGGCGAAATTCGAACGGGCATAAACGCAGAAAACCACACGGGAATGACGCGCGCAGGCTAAAACCCAAAATACCGCGCCATTCTGGCCTCTTCGCGCTCCTGCATGCGCGCCATTTTTTCCTGTTCAGCGATAGCGGCAACGATTTGATCGACGCTGCGAATCCGTCGAACTGGGTCTTTTAGCTCAGCAATCGTGCGATCTAGATGCAGAGTCTGGCTGTGGAGTTGCTTTTTCTGCGCATTGATCACCCGGTCAAAATCTTTCGCGCTTACAGTGCGGCGGTTGCCATTGGATTCAAAAACCTCTAAAAGCGTTTGCACCAATGCTTGCTGCTGCGCTTTCAGAGTGTCTAGCTGTTCGCGCAAAATTTGATTGTATTGCGCCAAACGCGGCTCGGGCACATCGCCCAAACTTGCGCTATTAATTTGCTCGACCTCCATTTGCAGCGTTAAAAGCGCTAGTAAGTCTTTGTTTTGATAGGCAATATTAATTCGCTGCATCAGTTCAGTTTTTTGCGCGCGTACGTCCACGTCGGACTCGCGATCTGGGTGCAGACTGCTCACCAATTTGCGGTAAATTTCCCGCAAGGACTGCATTAAGGTATCCGCTTCGGCTTTGCGACGGGCATCGCTAGCTTGTTCGCGCTTGTTGCGTTTGCGCGGCGGCTCTGAACTTTGCTGCTGTGCGAAGCGCTCGTGAGTGCGCTGAAACAACTCCTCCGCGTCGGCTACACCGACAGTGTCGACCATGTCATCGCCGTAGAGATTGCTCAACATAGCTTCGGCAATTTCAAGTTCCATTTCACGTTCTTCTTCGCGAATACTGGCGAAATCGTCTTCGCTATGGCGATCATGCAGCGCATGTAATTCGGCGTTGTCTGGATCGTTCTCCAACAGCGTGCACACCAACTGCAATAGATAGTCAGTCAACGCATTTTTGCGCCGAACCGTCATTTTCAGACCTGATGGCGGGCTCAGTAAAAGGACTTCCAGCTGCAACGCGAGCGCCAACTGCAGCGCCTGCAGCGGCTTGGCTTGTGCAATTACTTCAAGCAAATGGCGCTCGCGCAGGCGCTGCGTCTCCGCAGTCCACGTCTCCAGAGCAATACGCGCGGCGGCAATTTGTTCGAGCAGCAGATTAAATTTCTTCTGCGCGGCGCTTAAGTGTGCAACCGTTGGCCGAATGCGTAGCCCAGTGCTTTCGCCACTCGGATGCTGCATTTCAAATGCAAATAGGCTTTCTTGCTGGGGCTTTGTCATTAGCTAAGCTGCACCAAAAACTTAAACGCGCGCAAAAATTAGCGTGCCATTGGTGCCACCAAAACCAAAGGAATTGCTCATGGCAACCTTAATGGGCACTTCGCGCGCCACTAGCGGCACAAAGTCCAAATCACAGTCGGGCGATGCTTCACAAAGATTTGCCGTCGGCGGCACGATGCCTGTGTGCAGCGCCATGACGCTAAAAATGGCCTCGACACCGCCCGCAGCGCCCAACAGATGCCCGGTGACGGACTTGGTCGAGCTAATCATTAGTTTGTAAGCGTGCGCGCCCAAACACAGCTTCATCGCTTTAACTTCAGCGGCGTCACCCAACGGAGTCGAGGTGGCGTGCGCATTCAAATAATCCAGTTGATCAACATTAAGCTTGGCGTCGCGCAAGGCGTTGTCCATGGAAAGCGCAGCACCCGAACCATCTTCGGTCGGCGCGGTCATGTGATTGGCGTCTGCTGCCATACCAAAGCCGGTCAATTCGGCATAAATTTTAGCGCCACGGGCTTTCGCATGCTCGTATTCTTCTAGCATTAAAACCCCAGCGCCATCGCTGAGCACAAAGCCGTCGCGGTCTTTATCCCACGGGCGGCTGGCCAATTCAGGCGCATCAACCCGGCCGCTGAGTGCGCGTGATTGGATGAATCCACCCATTGAAGTCGGCGTGGTGCCGTGTTCAGTGCCGCCTGCGACCATCATTTCTGCATCGCCGTACTGGATCATGCGCGCAGCCAAACCGATGTTGTGCGTGCCCGATGTACACGCAGTCACTACCGCGATATTCGGCCCACGCAGGCCAAATAAAATTGAAATATGCCCGGCGGCCATATTAATAATGGTGCTGGGCACGAAAAACGGCGAAATGCGCTTCGGCCCCTGTTTGAAATAGGTTTCGCAGGTCGCTTCAATGCCATGTATGCCGCCAATGCCAGCGCCGACCGCGACACCAATGCGGTTTCGGTTTGCATCCGTAATCTCAATGCCGCTGTCTTTAATCGCTTGAGTCGCCGCCGCAATGCCGTAATGAATAAACGGGTCCATCTTGCGCACATCTTTCGGCGTGATGTAATTTGTTGGATCAAAATCCCGAATCGGACCGCCAAATTTGACCGCAAGTTCGGTCGCTTGTAGGTGTGGAATCGCGCCAATCCCGGATTTTGCCGCCACCACATTCGCCCAAGCGCTGGTCAAATCATTCCCAACTGGCGAGATGATGCCCATGCCGGTGACTACTACACGTCGTTTGCTCATGATTGTGCTGTCCTTAAATTTGCGTTTTTATTTGTGGCTAAAACCTGTTGCAGCTTGAAACTAAAGATTGAAGCGAGCGAGCTGGCCTATACGCATCCGTACGGTCGATAAAAATGCAAACGGCGAGCCCGATTTGGACTCGCCGTCGAATGAACGTATCGCTTAAAGCGTGATTATCAGCTTCGCTGCACTAAAGAATTAGGAAACGTGCGCTTTGACGTAGTCGATGGCGAGCTGCACTGTGGTCAATCGCTCAGCTTCTTCATCCGGAATTTCGCAGTTGAATTCATTTTCTAATTCCATCACCAGCTCAACTTGGTCGAGCGAATCCGCGCCCAAATCGTCCACAAACGAAGCGCTCGCCGTGACTTGTTCTTCTTTGACGCTCAGTTGTTTCATTACGACTTTCTTGACGCGATCTTCAATGCTGCTCATGGTGTTTGATTCCTCCGGTGAAACGGATTTGATGAAAGAGC
>JBBQBR010000161.1:0-6239 GCA_038317875.1 Lysobacterales bacterium | reverse complement strand
CGGGCGCACCATGGCCGAAGAATTGGCTGAAGTTCCGGCATTACGCGCCGATCAAGACGTGATTCGCGCCTTTGACAACCCGCTCTATGCGCAAGGCCATTTGGCGATATTGCGCGGCAATCTTGCGCCACGCGGCTGTGTGGCGAAAATTACCGGCCTAAAAAACCCGGCAATAACCGGCCCGGCGCGGGTTTTTGATTCTGAAAGCCAAGCCATGCGCGCCATCAGCGCGAAAAGCATTGTGGCGGGCGATGTCGTGGTGATCCGCTACGAAGGCCCCAAAGGCGGCCCCGGCATGCAAGAAATGCTGGCACCGACCGCAGCATTGGTCGGCCAAGGCTTGGGCGAAAGTGTCGGCTTAATTACTGATGGCCGATTTTCGGGTGGCACCTGGGGCATGGTGGTCGGCCACGTGGTTCCAGAAGCCTTTGACGGCGGCCCGATTGCGCTGATTGAAGAGGGTGACTCGATTACGATTGACGCCCACACGCTCACGGTTTCGCTAAATATTTCTGACGCGGAAATGGCGGAGCGCAAAGCCCTGTGGCTGCCACGCCCGGCCAAATACACGCGCGGACTGCTGGGCAAATTTATTCGGCAAGTGGCACCGGCGGATTTGGGGGCGGTTACGGACTTGGGGTGATCGATTCGCAGTTCTTGGATTTCTGAGTGGATAAAGTCGACATGCCCTGAATCAGCGGCTCGTAATCGAAAGTTGGCGCTTTTGGGATACAGATCATGGTTTTTGCAGAAATGGACTGTCAGAAGGATTACCACCATTTCCACGCGGAGCTAGTTGCTTTTGTAAGCGCGCACTTCTCGCAGGTTGATTCAGGAATGCAGGGAGATTCGTGGATTTGGATTTTCGATAATGACGAGAAAGTACGGCTAGATACATTCTCGTCGATGAAACACCAGATCAAGTCCCGGAAAAATGGTTGGCTCGTTCGAAGAGTCATTGAAACTTTGCTGCTCAAGTACAACGTCAACGTTTATGAAGAACCTGAGCTTGAGGGAAATGAAGTTATTTAGATGCCGCTCTTTCGTACGCTGGACAACCGAATGCTAACCAGCCTTTGACCCATTCCGCTGACCCAACCAAGCCAACAAATCCTTGGCCGACAAAACCCCAGAAACACGATCCTTTTCCCGCCCGCCGACAAACAAAACAAGGGTCGGAATGCTGCGAATGCCATATTTAGCACTCACCGCTGGTGCCGCATCGGAATCAACTTTGACAAACCGCACCTCCGGCAACTGTGCCGCCGCGCTGGCAAAGTTGGGTGCCATCGTTTTACACGGGCCACACCATGCGGCCCAAAAATCGACTAGCACAGGCAGTTCGGTACGCGCGATATATCCGGGCAAGGTGGCGTCGTTTAGCGCCACGGGAACCAGCGGTAATAACACAGCCTTGCAGCGTGCGCATACGGGGCCCGAATGCAGCTTCTCTTCTGGAAGGCGATTGATGGCCGCGCAATTTGGACAAACGAGGTGCATGAGGATTCCAATTTTTCAATATTGTGTTTATGCACCGCTAGTTATGGGTCTGACTCATGCTTTTACAACATCCAAAGCATTTCCAACTTCACTTTTTTTGAAACGCCGAGATTTAAGGATTTATTTCCGGCAGTCATCATTGCCAAGTATTTGCGCGACCTCGCGTAACTGAGTGGCGCTATTGCGACATCGTCGTGAAAGCGGATATCCAGTTTCCGAAAGCTTCGCACGCATTAAACTGCGAGATTACCGCCAGTATCCCGCAAACGCTCGGGTAACGAACCAGTCATTGAGGAATCGCGCTAATCGGGACAAATATGGAGTGGCACGGGCCTACTGTCAAATTCAGCAGGTTTTGATTTCTAAGTCGATTTTACGTGGCCCCGGCGACGGCCCCGTTTGCCGCTTATTCCACCAAACAGATTAAGAAAATTGAAACATTTTGAGCTTCGAGTCGGCCCGACTATTCTATCGCCTACTTTCAATTGGCAAAATATAAATATACACTGTCGGTGTTTTTACACTAACAGGAGTCCATTATGGATTTAAGCAATCTTAAAACCAAAGATCTGCATGAATTGATTGAAAAGGCCAAGAAGCGCATCTCAGAAATTGAAAAGTCGGAAGCGATTGAAGTGCGTGCGAAGCTTTTTGCGCTTGCTAAAGAGCATGGTTACGACGCGGCGCAGTTAATTGGTGGTGGCGGTTCTTCCAAAGCTGTGGCTGCGGATGCTGAAAAGGTACGTCGCCCTGCAAAGGCAAAATATCAGGATCCAGACTCGGGCAAAACTTGGACTGGTCGTGGGCTTAAACCATTGTGGGTACGCGCGACGTTGGCAGCGGGGAAATCTGTTGAATCGCTGTTAATTAAATAAGCTGTTTCGAGCAACACTGATTTGAAAAAAACGCCGAAATTTCGGCGTTTTTTTTGAATAAAAGTAATTTGGCTTTTGCAGCCACGCTCCGACCATTTTTTGTTAAATACCTTGGTCAATCCGCAAATCGAACCGGCATTGTGGGCTGTGGAAATTGCGACACCGAAGTGCAGCTTGCCGTGCACTTAAAGCTAACAATTGAATACTCATAACTTTGGTGTGCAACAACAACGCATTAACTCAACGCAATGATATTACGCGGCACTATTCTGGGCTTTAGCTCCAACGTTGCACCTAGACCCAGCGCCAAAAGTTTGCGGTGACGATGCTCGGCGTCTGGCGGCATATTGGGAATAGGTTTTTTGTTTTGGCTGAGCAAATCCGGCAATAATTCGTGCGTTTTTGTTGACCAGCGCTTGTTATCGCTGCTGCTTAACACTGCGGCCTGCAAAGCAAATTCAACATCGACCAAACCGCCCTGCCCTTGCTTGAGATCGAACATTTGCGCGGTCGAACGATCAAGCTCAGCGCGCATTCGTTCCCGCATGGCTTGCACTTCTTTTTGCACCTGTACTGGGTCGCGTGGCAACGCCAAAGTTTGATCACGCAGGCGTGCAAAAGATTCTGCTAAAGCCTGATCCCCCGCAACCCAGCGCGCGCGCACCAGCGCTTGATGTTCCCACAGCCACGCTTCACGCAGCTGGTAGTCACCATAAGCGCTAAGGCTAGTAACAAGTAAGCCTTTGTTGCCGTTTGGACGCAAACGTGTGTCGATCTCGTAAAGCGCACCAAACCGAGTTGGCGTTGTCAACAGCGAAATCACGCGCTGCGCAAGTTTTACGAAAAATCGCTGACCGTCAACTATCTTCGAACCGGTGGTTTCACTCGCTGCGCAATCGGCGTCATAGACAAATACTAAATCTAAATCCGAGGCAAAATTTAGCTCGGCACCACCCAAGCTGCCATAGCCCAAGACCGCAAAGCCGACATTACGAGCGCCGCATGCATCTGGGAACCCGTGCACGCGCACCAATTCGCGCCAGGCAAAACCCAGCACACGCTCGATTAGAACATCGGCTAAATCGCTCAGGCCGTTGACTGCACTCAACGCATCCACTCGGTTCTGCAAAAACCCGACGGCTAGCCGCAGCTGTACGCTGTGTTTGAAGGCGATTAGTAACTCGAACGCATGTTCAATGTCCCCGCTATCTCCGCCGGCAAGCTCGTTGTCCGCCTCACGTTGGAGGCTTTTCAAATCGAATTCGAGCGTAAGCCGACGAGTATCTAAAAGCTCGTCCATTAACATCGGCGTCGAGGTAATCAGCTGTGCCAACCAAGCGCTTTGGGTAAAAAGTTGCACCAAACGTTCGGCAACTGCTGGCTTTTCGGCAAGCAATGCAAGGTAGGCACTGCGGCCTGCGATCGCCTGCAAAAATGCTATCAAACGCATAGCGCAGGCTTCAATTTTGGCGATCGAATACGGTTGTTTGAGCGCTAGCGCCCACAGCATCGGCACTACTTTGTCCATGCGCGAGCGCCCGCGCGCGCTCGAACTTTGCACCGCTGAGCTATCGGCAAAGCCAATCAGCGCTTGCCAAAGTTCGAGGCTGATCTCAAATGGTTTAGCGCTTTCTGATAGCGCGTCGCGATTTGAGCCCGTCAACATTTGCCAAGTTGCGGCGGCCTGGGCATGCGCGTCATCGCTAAATTGTAACTGCTGCTGTGTTGCGGTTTGCGTGCTGCCAGGTGCGACCGGTAAGGAAATCGCCTCGCCAAAGCGCTTGTGTACGCGTTCGCGCAAAAGCTGCAGCTCCGTCAAAAATTCTGCACTGGAAGTAAAGCCCAAACTTTCGGCAATGCGCGCACGGACTGCGCTATCGATTGCCGAGTCGGTGCTTGGCAAACTATGTGTTTGCTGGTCTGCCAACATTTGCACGCGGTTTTCCACACGGCGCAAGAACAAATAGTCTGCGCGCAAAGTATGCGCGTCTTCCTGCTCTAGCCAGCCTGCGTTTTCAAGCGCACTTAGCGCGGCTAAGCTGCCGGAAACGCGCAGTTTTTCGTCGCGCCCTCCCCGAATAAGCTGCTCAAGTTGAACTAGAAATTCGATCTCGCGGATACCGCCCGGCCCCAATTTTAAGTTGTCGCCTAAATCGGCCTTGCGGACTTCGTGATCAACCATCGCCTTCATTTCGCGCATCCCTTCAAATGCGGCAAAATCTAAATAGCGGCGGTAAACAAATGGCCTCAGAATTTCGCGCAAGCGCTCCCCGCCAACCAAATCCCCAGCAATCGGGCGCGCCTTAATCCAAGCATAGCGCTCCCAATCACGGCCCTCGCGCTGATAATAATCCTCCATCGCGGCAAAACTGAGCGCCGCCTGCCCGGCGGTTCCAAATGGTCGTAGCCGTAAATCCACGCGATAGCAGCTGCCCAGCGGCGTGCGCTCGGTCAAAAGCTGCGCCATGCGCCTGGTAATACGCGCGAAATACTCGCTGTTATCTAACCCGCGCGCACCGATCGGCGCTGCGAAACTGCCGCCGCCATCGGATTCCCCTCCGCTGGCATAGCTCAAAATCAAATCAATGTCGGATGAGTAATTCAGCTCATGCCCACCGAGTTTGCCCATGGCGAAAACACACAAGCGCACTGGCGTTCCCAAGGTGTCGCGTGCAATCCCAAAACGTGCGGCGGTTTCAGCTTCGGCAAGGCCCAAAGCGGCATCGATACAGCGCTTCGCGGTATCGCTGGCATAGCCCAAACTTTGCTCGACGCTGATTGCGCCAGAACATTCTAAGGCAATTTGCGCAATAGATCGGCGCACCCGATATTCCACCAGCGCATACGGTTCGGCACCAGACGGGAATTCTAGCGGTGTCGTTAATGTATCGATCCAACTAGGATTTGCGCGCAAGGCATCAAAGGCAAAATCGCTCGTCAATACCGTCGCTATCAAGGTTTTAGTGGGCGTGGCGACTAATTCAAGAGCCAAAGTTTGTGCCCAAGCCCAAGCAGCAGTTGCGTTGCCGGGTATGATTTGTTCAACGATCAATGCTTGCTCCGCTTAGATGTGTTCGCAGTACGGGCGCAAACAAAGTAACAAAGCAAAACAAAATTGTCAGCCAAGCCCGAAACTTGTTTGCGATGTCGCCTGTCCTCAAAAAATCTCGTCCAAAAAAAATCTTGCAGTCGCACGATACAAATTACTTTACCTATCAAACGGCGCAAAGACGAGCCTATTTCATAGATCCGTAGTAATCCGGCGCTATACTTGAGGCCTTCCCGTCTTACTACAATTCCTAAATGTCTATCCGTGCACGTAACACAGCGCTTGTCGCTTTCGCCGCGCTGCTGAGTTTGACCGCAGGGCAAGCGCTCGCCCAAGTCAATTTGACCTCAACTGCCACCGCAGTAACCGAAAATTTTGATTCGCTCGCTTCAGCTGGAACGTCAAGTACGTTTCCCACTGGCTGGGCTATTGCCGAGTCAGGAACGAACGCAAATGCGACCTACACCGCAGGCACTGGAAGCGCAAATGGCGGTGACAGCTACAGCTTTGGTGCTGCAGCAGCAACCGAACGCGCGCTTGGCGGCTTGCAGAGTGGATCGTTAATTCCTTCTTTTGGCGCACAGCTACAAAATAATACCGGCGGCTTACTAACGGGTGTAGTGATCAGTTATACCGGCGAACAGTGGCGTTTGGGCACGTCTGCGCGTGCAGTTCCTGATCGGCTTGATTTTCAATATTCAATTGACGCAACAAGCTTAACCACCGGAACTTGGACAGATTTTAATGCCCTGGATTTCGTGCAGCCTTTTGTAACCGGTACCGTTGGCCCATTAGACGGCAATTTGGCAGCAAAC
>JBBQBR010000160.1:0-6252 GCA_038317875.1 Lysobacterales bacterium | reverse complement strand
CGGCGTGCCGGCATCGCTAATCAGGGCCAGCGTTTGCCCGGCTTCCAGCTTTTGCAAGATCGCGGTGGTTTTTTGGGTTTCGTTGTAGTCATGCAGCGCACTGAGCTTGGCTTGGATTCCGTAATGGCGCAAAAGCACATTGGAGGTGCGGGTGTCTTCGCATAAAATTTCCTGTGCGCTGCGCAAAACTTCCAATGCGCGCTGCGATATGTCATGCAAATGCCCGATGGGCGTGGCGACAACGTACAGCATGGGCGTGCTTGGATCGGATTGCCCTGTATGATCCGGCGCAGTTTCACTAGATTGTTGAGTTGAGTTCATGCGGATAGTCCTAGCTAAATCAAGCATCGTAAAAAACGCGCGCGTCTGCACGCTCGCAGCAATGGTACTGCTCACGCTTACAGGTTGCGGGAGTATGCCGTTACTTGGGGCATCTGTAGATGAGTCGGGTGCCAAGGTGTTGATGGACAACGGCCAATTTCGCGATGCTGCGCTTGCATACCAACGCCTTGCGCGAAAAAATCGAGACCAGCGCGCCCGTTATCAGCTGTTGAGCGCTGACGCTTGGCGTGAAGAAGGCGATTTTAACAACGTTCAGGCGTCCCTTAAGGCTATTGATCGGGACGGTCTTTCCAACAATCAATCGGTGCAGTTTGATCTGCTTGACGCGGAAATCTTGCTGAATCGTGGCGACGCCGATGGCGCACTTAATTTGCTGGTGGCCGATCCACAAAAGCTGCCGCCTGAAATCGCGGCTGGGTACTATGAGTTGCGCGCGCAAGCGTTTGAAAAAAACGCGGCGTTCGCCGATGCGGCGCTTGAGCGTGCCGCGTTAAACGGCCTGCTAGATCCCGTGGAGCGCGTCGCCAACGAACATGATTTACGCGCGCTTTTGGAAAAGCTAAAGCCCGGTGAGCGTCGAAATTTAATGCGTGCGACGGCGCGTACCAATCCGCTCTTTCCTTTTTTAGCCGCTCTTGGCGCAACGGCGCGGGAAGGCAGCGCAAGTTCGTACACGGATTCAGTCTCCGCAGCGCCTACGGCGACTAGAACCGGCAGCCTGAGCAACGCAACGCGCGAAAACATCAGCCGCATCGCCTTGCTGCTGCCAAGTAGCGGGCCGATCGCACCTGCGGCGCGCGCGGTGCAGGACGGTATTTTTGCGGCGTATTTCTCAGACACCGCTGAGAATCGGCCAGAACTGGCTTTAATCGACAGCGGCACTACTGCGGCCAGCGGCAAAGCCGCCTACGATAAAGCGGTCGCCGACGGTTTTGATCACGTGATCGGCCCCTTGCAGCGCGACCAAGTCACCGCGATTTTTCAGTCCAACGAGGTTCTTTTGCCGACCTTGGCGCTGAACTTCGCCGACTCGCCAACATTGCCACCCAAAGGCAGCCTGCAGTTTGCGCTACTTCCCGAAGAAGAGGCGGTCGCGGCTGCTGAACACATGGCAGAAAAGGGTTTAAAACGTGTTGCGGTATTAGTGCCTGATGATGATTTTGGCCGCCGCGCGGCCGAGGCGTTTGAGGCGCGTTTCACGGCCCTCGGTGGGCAAATTGGCGAACGCGCATTTTTTTCCGTCGCGGGCACTGATCACTCCACTGCAATTTTCAGCGCCATGGGCGTTACCGAAAGTCAGGGCCGCGCGAAGTTGGTGCGCGGCATCGTTGGCATCCCTTTTTCTGCGCAAGCATCGCGACGCTACGATCTAGAAGGTCTATTTTTGGCCGCAAAACCACCCCAGGGGCGGTTGCTGTTGCCGCAATTACGCGCATTTGATGCCGAGGACTGGCCCATCGTTGCCACCAGTAATATTTATGGTGGCAGCCCCGATTCGGAGTTGGATCGTGATTTAAACGGGCTAGAGTTTTGCGATGCTCCGTGGTTGTTGAACACCGATGTGGGCGACGATGTGCCGCCGCGCGCGAGCATTCGCAGCTTGAATAGCACCGTGGGTGCCGGCGCGCGTTTGGTCGCGTTTGGTATTGATGCATATCGAACGCTAATGCATTTGAGTTGGCTGGAAAGCAACCCAGATACCGCGATCGCCGGTGCTACAGGCTTATTGAGCGTGGATCAAAATGGCAGCGTTCGGCGTAAACCCAGTTGGGCAGTGATGCGCATCGGCGTGCCGGTGGTGCTCGGTTCAAGCACAATCTCAAACACAATCTCAAACACAATCTCAAACTAAGGCCGACACTATGGATTTAGACTTTATAGTGATTTGTCGAACAAGAAAATTCTGGAAAATCGTTCGTGCTGAGCCTGTCGAAGCATCTAGCCGCAATCTGCGTGATGCATATGGCTTCGTTAGTAATTGTACCGTTCTGCCCGTCGACAGGCTCAGGGCGAATGAATCTCCCTACAAAAAAAATTCAACCTTATCCTGGCCGGATCAATAAATCGTGCACAACACTCGCAATATTGGCCAGGAGCATGAAAGTAGGGCTTTAGCGCATTTGCAAAACGCTGGCCTGAGTTTGGTGCTGCGCAATTACACGGCAAAAGTCGGCGAAATTGACTTGATCATGTCGCAACAAGAAACACTGGTTTTCGTGGAAGTGCGCTTTCGCTCGGCGGGCAGTTTCGTCGATGGCTTGAGTACGGTCGGTGACACCAAACGCAAACGTTTCATCAAAGCCGTGAAATATTATTTGCTGACGCACCCCAAAGACGCGCAACGGGTGCTGCGTTTTGATGTGATGAGCATGAGCACCCAGGATATCGACTGGCATCAAAACGCTTTCGATGCGGGCAGTGGCTGGTAGCTTGCTGATGTCGCTATCGAGTATGTCGGCCATGCAAGTGCGCTTTAAACTTTACCGATTGATTCGCGAATATTTTGCCACGCACGGCGTGGCTGAGGTTGAAACGCCAATTCTGGCGAGCAGTGGCAACACTGACCCCGCAATTGATAGCTTCGTAACAACAGATGCGGATGGCGTGGCAAACTGGCTGCGCACCTCACCTGAATTTTTTCACAAGCGCCTGCTGAGTGCGGGCTCGGGCGATATTTTCGAGATTGCTAAAGTTTTCCGACGCGGCGAGGTTTCCACTCGGCACCGTCCAGAATTCACCCTGCTGGAGTTTTACCGCGTTGGTGTAGATGAGTTTGGCTTAATTGATGACCTAAGCGCGCTTTTGTCAGCTGTTTTTTGCGGCTTTAACCGCAAGCCGCCTGCGTGTGTGAAGTTGAGCTATTGCGCTTGGTTCGAGCGTGAGGCCGGCTTCAACCCGCTTACCATTGCGCTCGAATCGCTGCGCGCGCGCGTTGCAAACTTTGGTGTAATCACTCCGGCTGCTAGGGAATTCAGTCGCGATGACTGCCTAGATTTGATCCGCACCCACCAGCTTGAAGCGCTGCTTCCCGCCGATCAACTAACTTACATCTTTGACTTTCCCGCCAGCCAAGCAGCACTCGCGCAATTCAATAGCGATGGCGCTACCGCGCGGCGCTTCGAGCTATTCCTCGGCGGCTTTGAGCTTGCGAACGGTTACTTTGAGTTGACCGATGCCGCCGAGCAAGCGCGGCGTTTTAGCCGCGATTGTTCAGCGCGCGCTGAGCACGGCATGCCGACGGTGCAAGTGGATCAGGATTTGTTGCGCGCATTGACCAACGGCTTGCCAAGCTGTTCAGGCGTTGCCGTTGGCCTGGATCGGCTGCTGATGGTTTTGACGGGTGCGAAAAATATAGCGGACGTGTGACTTGTTCGGCCACTGCGCGCGGCGTTGCGTCGCGGTTATAATGAAAGTATGGCAGCCAAACGAAAAAGAGTAATCGGCACGACACCTGAAGCAATAGCTAAAGCCGAGGCAGAATTAGGTCGCAACCTTTCGCCATCCTTTCGGGCTTGGTTGCTGGAAAGCAACGGTTTAAGTCTTGAATATGTTTATATTTTTCCCGTGCTTGATGAGCGTGACGTAAGAAAAACTTGGGATTCAATTGTCAGACAATATGCAAAAGGCCAGTGGTTTCCAGAGTATCTTGAAGATGAGGGCATGAGCGCCGAGCATCTTCTGCCCTTTGCCTCATTCGGTTCCGGTGACTATTATTGCTTCGATTACAGCCGCCTACGACAAGATGGAGAAGTTCCAATCGTGTGGTGGTCATATGAAACAGCAGAAGTTGAAGATAGAGCCGAAACATTCATTGAGTTTGTTGCAATGGTCAAAGCTGGCGTGTTTGACGATTGAAACAACGCTAGCGATATCTGACCGATAGAGGCCGAACAAGGCGCTGCACGCGACCGACTACAGCTTCGTTCCCGTTTTCGCTTTCCGCGCTTCCGGCGGCGGGTGAGCTTAGTCGTTAGGCTGGCGAAAACTCAATCCGTGCGCCGTAAAAATTCCATGAAGCTGGGCACCATGCGTTCGTGCGCATCTTCCGTCAACCAATGGCCCGCGTCTTCATATGCGTGCGTTTCGGCATTCGGATAAAATCTTTGGAACGCGGCAAGATAATCTTTGTCAAAGACAAAGTCTTTTAAGCCCCACGGCAACATAATCGGCAAATGCGCAAGGCTAGGCAGGAATTTTTCCAGGCTGACCAGCTTATCGTAGCCTCGCTCGCTGGGGTTCAGCGGAATATCGCGGACAAAACGCAAAATCGCCTCGCAGTCGTGTGCATTTGGGTGTGCGCTCAAATAGCCTTTGGCAATTTCTGGCGCCATTTTTCGCATCACCCCGCGCCACACCGCGCCGCGCTGAAACGCATTCATGTATTTACACAAAAATCCGCCTAGCCACGTGTTGCGGACAAAAGCGATCTCTTTCGGCAGCTTTTTGCCAGCGAGCAATGGAAACGCCGCCGTATTGCTAATCACCAAGCGCGCAATGCGCTCTGGGTAGCGCTGTGCATAGCGCATTCCGATCACGCCGCCCCAGTCGTGCACGATCAGGGTGATTTTGCCGACCACGCCGCGCGCGTCCAGAAAATTTTCCAAGTCATCCACGCGCTGCTCAAAATGGAAATCGTAAGCACCGGCGTCTGGCTTGTCGGAATCGCCCATGCCGATGTGGTCGACCGCAATACAGCGGTAATTCTCGGATGCCGCTGCAATTAAATGGCGGAACAGGAATTTTGAGCTGGGGTTGCCGTGTACGAACACAAGTGTACCGAGTGCATTTGCTGGGGCGATATCCCAGCCCGCTTGAGTGTAGCCGTGGCTGTGTTTGACGCGAACAATCGGGAACGTTGAGTGAGGTGCCATTAGAAAAGCCGAGAATTTCAAAGTCCGCGATAGTAGCCGGGGCGGGTTGGATTGTCCTGCTATTGAGTCGATAACGCGAAATGCCATATAAAACTGCCATTCATGCACTCAGCATTACATGCCCTACTAGGAAGGGCTAACCCCGTCATTGCGAGCGCAGCGAACTGACCTCGTCATTGCGAACGCAGTGAAGCAATCCATTTGCTTTTTATACTCGCCGCGAGCTCGAAAAATGGATTGCCACGTCACTGCGCTCCTGGCAAGGACGAGAGGTAGCGCTGCGCTCCTGGCAATGACGAGGAAATATTTACGTCTTTGGCAACAGGACTATATTGAGCTTGACCCCGCGTCAACCATACGCAGTGCATAAAATTCCTCCACAAACGCATCAAAACGCTGCTCAGCAATTGCTGCGCGTATGCCCTGCATCAATTCTTGGTAATAGTGCAGATTGTGAATAGTGTTGAGCCGCGCGCCCAATATTTCAGTGCACTTGTCCAAATGCCGCAAATAGCTGCGGCTGAAATTTTTGCAGGTGTAACAGCTGCAATCGGGATCAATTGGCCGCGTGTCAAATTCGTGTGCGGCATTACGAATTTTGACTTGACCAAAGCGGGTGAACAAATGCCCGTTGCGCGCATTGCGCGTGGGCATCACGCAATCGAACATATCAATACCGCGTTTAACCGCTTCGACAATGTCTTCCGGGCGCCCAACGCCCATTAAATAGCGCGGCTTATCGCTAGGCAACATTGGTAAGGTGAAATCTAGCGTGTGGTTGCGCTCTGCTTCCGGCTCGCCCACCGCTAAACCACCTACGGCATAGCCATTGAAGCCGATTCGGATCAATTCGCGCGCGCTTTTTTCACGCAGGTTTTCATAGGTGCTGCCCTGAACAATTGCGAACAACGCGTTCGGATTATTAAGTCGATCAAATTCAGTGCGCGAACGCGCCGCCCAACGCAGGCTTAACTCCATCGACTTGGCCGCCACTTCTGGCGTCGCGGGGTAGGCGGTGCACTAGTAAAAAATCATCACT
>JBBQBR010000159.1:0-6263 GCA_038317875.1 Lysobacterales bacterium | reverse complement strand
GGCACAACTCAAAGAATATCCAGCCTGTTGGCCGCTTCGCGCATGAATGCTTCGGGCGCACTCATCAACATCAATAACGTGATGCCTTACGGGCTAGACGAGTATGGCGTCAGTGCCAGCATGGTCAACAACGCGGTATTGATTGGCAGCAAACGCCGCACCACTGCGTTGGCAACCGACTTTGGCTTTGGCTTTTTGCGGCTGTAGGGCACGCCTTAGTTTTGGCGACTCGTTATTCCGGATTTCGATTACTTCTGGGCTTTCAGGCCCGTACCGGAAATAACCAGGCCTGTAAAGCTCGAACACCCGAGGTTGCATTGGGGCGTTGCGCAACTAGCCGAAATACTGCGCCTCAACTTTGAGCTGATTACAAAGCGCGTAGAGCCTTTTGTCGAACGTGAGCAACCGGGCCGCTTGACGTCGGGCAGACACCAAATAAACCGCGTCATAAACCGGGTGGGTAAGTTCAATAGCCGTTTGTATGGCTTCTGGGAAAAGCGTGTGATCGTCGATCCAATGGGTGATTAAGGTCAGCGCCTCGGCATGCAATTGTGTAGATTGAGCGGCCGTCAGAATATTTGCTTTGTGGTATTTCCAAAATGCATTTGCTGTTTCACAGGCTAAAAGTTTGGGCGCATAGACCCGCGTGGCGGACTGAATCTGTTCAATCAGTTGTATGTGGTTTCGGGGTTCCAGCACGACGCGAACAGCCGCTGACGCATCAAGCACGATTTGTATACTCATCGGTTTCGATCTTCGCGAATAAGATCTTCTGGCATTGGTTGAAGCACCGGAAAGCTTCGATCAGAGCGCAATAGGCGCGCACAAAGCGCGTGGCGGCGATCATCCAAATTCGTTCCTAATGCGCGCTTCAGCTCTACGATGGCTTGCTGAGCCATGCTGCGGTGTTCAGTTTTCGCAGCCAAGGCGACCTGCTGGTATAGATCTTGCGGCATATCGCGAATTTGCAGGATGGGCACAACGTTCTACCGCAGGATTAAGATGCATGCATTTTGCACCAACTCCGCAACATAAACCAGCGCCGTTTTTGCGCTCGTCAGCCCGTCTAAATTTTCCAGCGACAGGCATTTAATTGCGCAGGCCCGACCCAATTAAGCCCGACTAGGTTTGCGCCAAAACCCTAATTTTAGGGTTCCGCTAGAAATATTTTTCACCGCTTGTCGTTGCCACACCACTTTCTCAAATTGGTCGATACAGCAATGTCAGTCGCGCAATCGAAACCGCGTACGTGCTTCCAAGTGATCGCAATTTTCTGCGTTCGCACCTTTGGAGCACCACAATGACTATGTTCTGCCGATATGCCCGCCCAGCCCGCCCCCTGCGCAAACTGAGTTTTGGCCTGATTGCTCTTGCAGTTTTAATTGCGCCCGCCCCGCTATTGGCTGCGCGCTTTACAGTCGATGCCAGCAACCCAGGTGCCATTAGCGGCACGGGTCGGGCGCTGAGCTTTGATTTGAGCGGTATCGCCGGTGAAATTCAGTCTGCGCAGCTGGTGCTCAATTTGAACTACAGCAACGCGCGCGAGCTAAGTGTGCTTTTGCGTGACAGTGGCGGGGTGTTGCTGCCGATTGTCCCGGTTGGCGCGATATTAAGCAGTGGCAAAACCATGATCGGCAGCTATCGTATTACTGACACGGCTGTTAGTACCTGGGAGCTAACCAGTGCGGGCGTTACCAACATACCCCCGTCTATCCCGGTGCGCGCGTATCAGTTCGGTTTGGGCGGGCTGTGTACGAATCTGCTCGGGCGCTATCTGGAATTTGATATTAACCGCGCGCAGCCGGTGTCGCTGGAAATCAATCGAGCGCCTTCAGTCAATCCGGGCAGTGGTGCGATCAACGCTGCACAGCTAATCATTGATACCAGCAGCCCCGATGAGGTGTTGGCAACCGGGTTTGAAGAGTCCGCCATTGCGATGACGCGCTGCCGACCGCCCGCTTTTAATGTGGTGCTCAATAGCCAGGAAGAATCGCTATTTCGCAGCAATTTAACCGTGGTCAACGCCACTGGCGCAGCGGCGCCACTGAACTGGTATTTCCGCGATTTCGTGAACCCAGATATCGGCCCAATCGCATTTGGGGTGGGCCGAAATCAAATTTATGTTGGGCGTTTTGGCGGGCGTAATCGTTTGAACATGGGCTTTTGGGACGCCAGCACCGGCACCGTGAATTTCACCACTGGCGCGGGCGGACGCACGATTGAATTGCCCGGTGATTGGGCCACCACGCAACATCAGGTTATTCCCGGTGACTACGATGGCGATGGCGTGACCGATGCCGCAGTGGCGTTTCTGGATAGCCAGACGCGGTGGATTGCGCGCATTCGCTTTAGCCGCAGCGCGGATGTGCGTGATTTTCTAATAGATCCGCGTGCGCTGGTCGGTGCTGGCTTTAGCTCCGCGCGCATTGGTTTGGGCGCGGGACTGGATGCCGATCAAAACGGGGTGGATGAAATTACTCTTTATGCCGAAGTGGGTGCCGGTACGGGCAGTATGCGCAATATCCAATTTGTGTTGGAAAATCAGAATGTTACGGCGGTTTTTACCTCCCAGTGGGGAGCGCTTGGGGACCGCCAAGTGCTGGGCAAATGGATCAACAACAGCAGCGGCAATCAGTTGGGTTTGATGGTGGTTAGGCCGCGCACCAATCCAGGTTCGGCGCTGTGGTTTTTATTTCCCAATGGAACGCCAACGCCCTGGGGCAGCGAAGCGAATGATCTGCCCGTATCATTCAACTACGATCAAAACGCGATCAATGATATCGCGGTGTATCGACCAAACGATCAACGGCTTTATCTGATTGAAAGCGGCACGGGCGCGCTGATCACTTTAGCGCCCTTGGGCGGCAGTACCGGTTTTAATTTCCCCGTCGGCGCGGTGCAGGGCACTACTGCACCGCTTGAACAGTGAGCGCACACATGTCCATCTCTGCTATGAAATTCCTGAGCGCCGTGATCGCTATCGGCATATTCGGTACCGCACCGGCCGCCACCTTGGTTGTGACCAACACCGCCGATGCGGGCGTGGGTTCTCTGCGGGCAGCCATTGTGATGGCCAATACGGCAGTCGACGATGACACGATCGTCTTCAATATCCCCAGCACCGATCCGGGCTTTCAGGCCGCCACCCAGCACTGGCGGATCGACGTGGTGTCCGCCGCGCTGCCGGCGATTGCCAATAACCTAACCGTTGACGGCTACACCCAGCCGGGTGCAACCCCCAACACCAACACACCAAATCAAGGCGGCAGCAATGCGACCCTCAAGCTTGAGCTGCGCAACGCCACCGGCAATCCGGTCAATGGTTTGGATGGAGTTAGCAATAACTTCAACGTCATGATGGTGATTCGTGGTTTGGCGATCCACAGTTTTGCATCACAAATTCAATTGGGTGGCGGCATGGCGCAGCGCGTCGAGGGCTGTTTTTTAGGCACCACTATCGACGGCGCACAGGATGCCAACCCTGCCAACAGCAATCAAATCGGCGTGCGGGTACAGGGTTCTGGCGCGTTTCGCATTGGCGCCTTGACGCCCGACACGCGCAATGTGATTTCCGGCGACTCCACCGGCGTCGCTTTTCAGGCCAGTGCCGATGGCATCCGCATTGAAGGTAATTTGATTGGCACCAATGCCGCTGGAACCGCCGCCATTAGCCCGCGTGCGATAGGCATCAACTTCAGTGCATCGCCGAATGCCCGCATCGGCGGTAGCGATGCGCATGCGCGCAATATTATCAGCGGCAATGGGTTTTATGGCTTGACGGCTTCTGACACCAGCGCCACCAGCAAAATCCAAGGCAATTCTTTTGGCACGGATTGGACCGGCACGCGCCCAATTCCGAATGGCTTGAATCCATTTAGTCCATCGCAAACGCTTGAGAACGTGAGGCTCGGCGGCATAAATTGTGCGCTGCAGCTGGGTGGCGCCCTGTCGGGCGAAGCCAATGTGATTGCCTTCAGCCCAGCGTCGGGTTTGGTCATCGACACCTGCACTAATGCCGCGCATCGCAATCGTTTTTTAGGCAATGCCCGCATTGCGCTGGACAATGTTTCGGGCGGCGGATTTGGTGGTGCTACGTCCAATGATGCGGGTGATGCGGATATCGGCGGCAATCGCTTACAGAATTTCCCGGTGGTCACTTTACCCGCTGGATTTTTGCCCGCAGGCGGCGGTAGCGTTGATCTAAGTTATCTGATCGACACCTTGCCCGCGAACGCGACGTATCCGATTACAGTGGAATTTTATCGCGGCGCGTGTGGTGGCGGGAGCAGCGGCGTGCTGTTAGGAAGCGATACTTATTTGGCGTCGAACGCGGGCGCCACCAGGGGGTTTACGCTGGTCGCGGCGGATGGCGGATCCGTGCTGCCTTTGGTCGCTGTGGCTGTAGATGCCGCAGCTAACGTGAGCGAATTTAGCCCGATGCTGGGCGAGCTTATTTTTCGCAGTGACTTTGAGGATGTGCTGGGGGCAGCGACTATGGGGAGTTGTCGCTAGGCATCAGCGCGCATAAGCATCTAGAACTCTGTCAGCACGCGGCAGCATCGATCCCCCGATTCCCCGATTCCCCGATGCCCATGCAGCGCGCGCGGCGAAACTAAGGCAAACTGTAACGACGCCCTAACTCCTGTCGGACATGCCTGAAGCGAACACTGACATCACGCTGCTGTTGCGCCAATGGCATGAGGGTGACCCGCAGGCGCTTAATCGGCTGCTGCCGCAGGTGTATGCACAATTACGCCAGCTTGCTGCCATTGAGCTGCGGCACCAGCCGGGCCACACGCTGCAGCCTACCGCGCTGGTGCACGAAGTTTTTGCACGCCTGCTGAGCGCTGAAAAGGTCGATATTAGCAACCGCAAGCATCTGTTTACCACCGCTGCCAAGCTTATGCGTCAAACCTTAATCGACTATGCGCGCGCGCAGCATCGCGATAAGCGCGGTGGTAGCTGGCAGCGCGTGGATTTTCTGGAGGCCATGGCGCTGCCCATTGAGGCAGACACCGATATTGAAGCGCTGGACGATGCCCTTAAAGCCCTTGCAGTGCTAAATCCGCGCATGGCACAGATCGTTGAGCTGCGTTACTTCACCGGCTTAGAAGTGAGCGATGTTGCTGCACTGCTGGGGCTTGAGGAGCGCACTGTTTATCGCGACTGGGCAATGGCGCGCGCTTGGCTGCGCCAGCGCCTGCGCGACTGAGCCAGCGCCACATCTCACCATGTGCGCAGCCACGGATTGCCTGTGCCCAACCGCGTTTGATACGCCTGCAGCTGGCGTTGGCGTTGACGTTGATGTTCTGGGTTTTTTTGACCGTTTAATTGCAGCTCAGCCTGCCAAAGTGCAAGTAGCTGCGCGTGTACGCTGTCGGACGGAAGCGGCAGTTTTGTAGCTAGTAAGAGCGCAAAACGGGCTACTTTCGCGGCCCGATCCTTGTGCTGCTGTAAACGCAGGCGATGCGCAAAATGCAGCGCAAACTCCAGCGCCCGATAGCCGCCGTCGCCGCTCTGCGCATAGCGTTCGAGCGCGCGTAATGCTGCGTCAAATGCGGCTGAATTGGCGGCACTTGATTGCGTTTGTGCCGCGACCAGCGCAGCACATAGTTCCAGCAGGTTTGTCAGCACAGGTTCAACCATAGGCATAGAAGCACGCGCCAATTGTGCCGCTGCAAGCGCTGCGCGGGCGGCGCCTAGATCGCCGATATTAAGATTAAGCTCCACGCTTGCCAGCTGCATGCGCAGGCACAGCAGCGACGCTTGACCTGCCTGCTGGCACATACTGGTTACGGCCTGCGTGTTCATGCTGCGGGCAAGTTCAAACTGGCCTAGCTGCACCAGCGCGCGCGCGTGCGCCCCTAAGCGTGCGGCTTTTGGCATGCCGGGTTCAATGCTCAGCGTTTGCGCCAAACGCTGATAGTGCGCCAGTGCGGCATGCGCGCGTCCCTGCGCTAGCAATACAAAACCCTTGATATTGCCGCTCGCAGAAGCCTGGGAATTTTGTGCCACGCCGCCCTGCGCCCATATGCTATCGGCCTGCGCTTGTGCGTCGAGTGCGTCCTGCATGCGCCCTGCTTTTAAATAAGCAATCGCCAGATTGCTCATGAGTGCGCCGCGCGACAGCGCATCACCGCTGCCATTTTTAATCAGCTGTACTGCCTGTTCTAAGTTTTGGATGGCGGATGCGGTGTCGCCCATATTCAAAAAAAGCACGCCTTTTAGCTGCAAAAGCGAGGCGTCCGCTGAGTTTGAATTGG
>JBBQBR010000158.1:0-6266 GCA_038317875.1 Lysobacterales bacterium | reverse complement strand
GAGCCCGTTTTTTCATGCCCTGATGTTAGCAGCACCGGCACAAGACCGGCTAAAGGCATTCCCTGTACAAGTTCGTGCAAAAAAAACGCACCCGCAGCGAAGCACCAGCCTCGATTATTCGCGAAAGTTCGCAATTGGAAACGAAGTTTCTGAACGGCGAACGCATAGGCTTATTGCTGGGCGACCCGATAAGTGGTTTCCACGGGGCGAACGCAATTTTTGACGTAAATAAATTGTTGAACGTTTGAGTCAACGGATTTTATTCCCGTACGTTTATCAGTCTCGAAGCATCTGCAACAACGATCAAAACCGCGTTCCTACCCAAGCCATCCAACCCAAGCCATCCTACCCAAGCCATCCAACCCAAGCCATCCTACCCAAGCCATCCTACCCAAGCCATCCTACCCAAGCCATCCAACCCAAAACTAGAGGCAAAACGCAAATGAACTTGCTCGCCCTGCGTGAACAACTCGCGATCTCAGCCCAAACGATGGTTGAAGCTGCGCCCTTAACGCCGCCTGATCCACTGGTGCATTTTATCAATCGCACCAGCTTTGGCATCCGCGACGTTGAATACCGTGCGGCCGCAGCGCTGGGATATAGCGCTTTTGTAGAGTCGCAACTGGCACCCAAAGCCGTTAACGCCGCAGCCGTTGAAGCGGCAATTGCGGGCGCTTTACCTAGCGTCAAAATGACCGGCGCGCAGCTGTATGCGGCTTATCCACCGGCAGAAAACAAAGATTTTGTAGCGCTCGGTGAATTGCGCGCGGCAACTTTGTTGCGCCAGATTTTTAGTCCCAACCAACTTTTTGAAATAATGGTCGAGTTTTGGACGAATCATTTCAGCATCGAACACAGCAATGGCTACGATCGTATTGCGAAGACCATCGATGACCAAGATATTCGGCGCAATGCGCTTGGCAAGTTCAAAGATTTGCTCAACGCCAGTGCGCGTAGCCCCGCGATGCTTTTTTATCTCGACAACTACGTCAACGTCAAAAGCGGTGCGCAAGAAAACTATGCGCGCGAGATGCTTGAGCTGCACACATTAGGCGTCGATGGTGGCTACACCGAGCTAGATGTCAAAAATGTCGCCCGTGCGTTCACCGGCTGGAGTTTCAATCGCACCCAGATTAGCTTTCAGTTTGTTGCGCGCAATCATGATACCGACGCCAAAACAGTTTTGGGATTAAGCCTGCCGAAAAATCGCGGCATGGAAGATGCGCAAGACGTGTTGGATATGTTGGCGAAACACACCTCGACTGCAAAATTGATTGCAAGCAAACTGGTGCGGAGGTTTGTTAGCGATACGCCACCAGAAAATTTAGTTAAAAGTGTGCAAGACGAATTCTTGCGTACCGATGGCGACGTGACCGCAATGCTGCGAATGATTTTCAACTCCGTTGAATTCGTTGCAAGCGCCGATTTAAAAATTAAGCGGCCGCAGGAATACGTGCAAAGCGTATTGCGCGCGACTGATGCGCGCTTGAGCGGCACCACCTACGTGCGCGCGCTGAACGGCGTCTATGAAGGGCTAGGGCAACTCTGGTCAAGTTGGCCAGCACCTAATGGCTATCCTGATACTGCCAGCTATTGGATCAACACCACCGCATGGTTGGGGCGTTGGAACTTCGTGTTTTCCGCTCTTGAAGGGCGCCTGGATCGTGGCATCGTCATCGACCTCAGCGCGCTGGCGGGTGCGGCGAAAACAGCCGAAACATTGGTGGATCGGTTAAGCGAGCGCTTGTTGCGGCGCAAGCTCAGCCAGACTGATCGCATTACCCTGTTGAGTACCGTCTCGGCCGACGAAAGCGCCACCGCCGAGTTGCGTGCTGATGTGATCATCACCCGCACCCGAGAATTGGCGGCGGTTTTGCTGAGCTCGCGCTACTTTAATTATCGCTAATCCAACTATCGCTATTCCACGCCTACTACTGGGATTTTTATGTCCATTTCTTTAAGAGATACAAAGCAAGAATTTGGCAACGTACTGCGTCGCGATTTCTTGAAACTCACTGGCATGGGCGCAGCCGCCCTTGCAGCCGGACCAACGATTGCTTTTGCCGCAGATGCAAGCCCGCGCAATACCGATACATTAGTTGTGATTTTTCAGCGCGGCGCGATGGACGGGCTCAACGCGGTCGTGCCCTACACCGATGCTGATTATTATGCCCAGCGGCGCACCATTGCAGTGCCCAGACCTGACGCTGCAACGGGTGCTTCGATCAGTTTGAACAATCAGTTTGCGCTCAATCCGGCTCTGGCGCCGCTCAAGCCGATTTGGGACAGCGGTCGGCTCTCCATTGTTCACGCCGTTGGTTTAACGACGCCGAGCCGCTCGCATTTCGACGCACAGGATTTTATGGAACGCGCTTGGCTGGAAAAAGGTCAAGTCAATAGCGGCTGGCTCAATCGCCACTTGTCAAGCACCGCGCTTAGTCTAGATGTCACCTTTAGGGCGATAGCGCTCGGCAAAGCCGTACCCAGGAGTTTGTCAGGGTTATCGCCCGTCGTTGGCATAAATTCAATCGCCAGTTTTGGTTTGAATTCCAATTCGACGCGCGAAGACGATTTGATGCAGTCCCTACAGGCAACTTTTAGCGGTACCAGCTTGCTTGATACCACTGGCAAGCGCACCTTCGCAGCCTTGGATCAGTTGGTCGGTAAAAATCCGGGCGCGATTGCGGTAGAAAACAGTGCTGTGTATCCAAACACCGCATTTGGCAATCATATGAAGGACTTGGCCGCGCTGATCAAAAGTGGCATCGGTGTGGAAGTTGCCAGCGTCGACATCGGTGGCTGGGACACCCACAATAATCAAGTGACCGAAATCAATGCGCGTTTGGACGAACTCGCCAAAACGCTCGCGGCTTTCAATACCGATCTGGGTGCGCGCATGAGCACTGTCACCGTTTTGACTATGACTGAGTTCGGCCGACGCGTTGCCGAAAACGGCTCACAAGGCACCGATCATGGACGCGCCAGCTGTATGTTCGCGATGGGCGGCGGCGTAATCGGCAAACAAGTGTATGGAAATTGGCCGACACTGGCACCGGCTCAACTTGATGGTGGCGACTTGCCGGTGACGACAGACTACCGTTCAGTGCTGGCTGAGGCTTTAATAAAACGCTGTGGCAATGCCAGCAAGTTGGCGGATGTTTTCCCTGGATTTAGCGGTCAGCCAAGTAGCGGACTTTTCACCGCAAGGTAAACACCTAAATTTGCGCGACTTGCGAGATAATGACGACCTTTCTTTGCGGCGGCCCCTTTGAATGCTAAAACTTTCCTATTTCGCGCGTCTGTCGGCGTGCTCAGTCAGTTTTCTATTATTCTGTCCGACGTGGCTTTTTGCAGCAGAAAGTGCATCGCTTCAGGCTGACTTGCTCAACAAAGTCGAAGCGCTGTATCAAGATATCGCGCCCAAAGTTGCCGATGTGCCAACGATAGACGTTGCAAGCGCAAAGGCCGCTGACGCGATCTTGCTTGATGTGCGCAGCGTGCAAGAACGCGCGGTATCGATTATCCCAGGCGCGATAACCGAAACCGAGTTCAGGCGAAGCTATCAGGTCCAGCCGAAGATGGTCGTGGTGTATTGCACCATTGGCTACCGCAGCGGTGTGCGTGCACGTGAACTGATCGCTGAGGGAATTGATGCGCGTAATTTGCGCGGCGGAATCTTGGCCTGGATTGCCCAGGGCGCTAGCTTGCATGACAGCGTCGGCAACGCCACGCAGCAGGTGCATGTGTACGACAAGGCCTGGGCGGTAGTGCCGCCGAATTACACTGCCGTGTATTGAGCGCATTGACACTCCATGCGTCTGAGCGAACTTGTTTCAATTTTGCTCTCGACCAGCCAAACGCTTTAGTGCTCAAGATCTGCGTTCTTATCCTAGTGCGTTACCGCAGCATGTTATATAAAGTGCACAAGCGCGCACTCGTTATGGCTGTCGCGTGCTTTGTTCGCAAAAAACTTAGTGATGATGCAGTTCGTTGCAATTGATAATCGGCCACGGACGTACAATACCCAGTTGTGACATAGTCCAATGCCAAAATTAATCAAAGTACAGTGTAACTAAATCAAAACTCAGTGCAACTAATCGTATCGATGCCTCAAATTAATTCGCTCTCGCAAAAGAAACTGCTCTCGCCGCGTGCCATGTTTTGGCAATGCGTGCTTGCCACTGTATTGGCGTTTGCCGTGCTCGCCGGTATTTCGGGGATGGTCTATGGCTTGAGCAAAGAAGCGTTGATCACCGAAATCCGTGACGGTTTGGCGCGCACAGCGCGAATAGCCGCCGCATCAGTGAATGGCGATTTACACCATTCATTTGTGCGCTCTGAACAGGAAAACAGCGTCGAATATCAGGCCGCGATACGTCCCCTTCGGGATATTTCGGAAGCTGATCCTCAGGTCGCATTCGCCTACAGCGCAATTCTGAAAGATGGCAAGGTTTATTTTATTCTTGATGCCACGCCGCCGCCGTCGCTGGGTGAAACAGACGAGTCTGTCACAATCATGGAAGAATACACGCCACCACCACCGGCCTTGTTCGCGGCACTAAAACTCCAAAAGCCGACTGAAACAAAGGAGCCTTACACGGACCGGTGGGGCACTTTTATTAGCGCCTACGCGCCTATTTTCGATTCGGAAAAGAATTTTGTCGGTACGGTAGGTGTCGATCTTAAAATAGATAACTATCAGCAAAGACTGCATTCAATTCAGCGCGTTTCTTATCTTGCGACGCTCGTTTCCTTACTCGTGTCACTGGTGATCGGCTTTGCGCTATATTGGCAAAAAAAGACAGATCGAAACATTGTTGAACTCAAAAGACAGTTTCGTATTGTCAACGGCCTCTTGAATGTGTCGCGTGCTGTTGGTAGTAACGTCGGGCTTGAAAACATTCTACCTATATTGATCGCAAAGACTTCCGAAGTGATGAACTCTGAAAGCACGCAACTTTATCTATTAACACCCGATAAAAAGCACTTTACAAGATGGCATCAAGAGGGCGTTAGATTGCCAGCGGATTCAGGCGTGATTGGGCGAGTGTTTAAAAGCCAGACGCTGGTTAATATTGCCCACGCTGCAAAAGACAAAGATTTTGCAGACGAGCAGTTCTTGCGCCCTGTTGAGGAGATTAGAAATTTAATTGCGTGCCCGATTTTGAGCAACAAAGGCGAAGTTTTTGCCATCCTTGAAGCGCAAAATAGACTGGGGAATGAGGCGTTTGATGGCGATGATGAAACCCTACTCAACGCGTTAGCCTCGCAAGCGCAGGTCGCGCTGGAGCGCGAAAAATTAGCGCAGTTAGCGATCGAAAAGCGTCAGCTAGAACAATCACTGAAATTTGCACAAACCATCCAGCTTGGAATGCTGCCAAAAGTTCCGAAAGAATGGCTGAAAAACGGCATTGATCTTGCTGCGCATTTGGTGCCGGCCAAAATTGTGGGCGGTGATTTCTTTGATTTCTTCGCACTGGAAAACGGTCAGATTGCGTTAGTCATCGCGGATGTGTCCGGGAAAGGTGTTCCTGCAGCATTATTTATGGCAAAAGCGATGACGTTGATACGCGCCTTTGCCACCGTCGGAAAACCCCCTGCGGAAGTCTTAGCGGCAGCGAATGAGGAGTTGGTCAAGGATAATGCCGCCGCGATGTTTGTCACGGTATTTATCGGCGTTTTTGATTTGGTGTCGGAGACGCTCACCTATGCGAACGCCGGGCATAATGCGCCGCTGTTGTTGCGTGATGGCGTCGTACAAGAGCTAGATCAAGCCCTTGCTGTGCCCCTGGGCACCATGAGCGACATGGAATTTGGCGCCACGACGTTCCGGTTACAGCGCAATGACCTGCTTTATTTGTTTACCGATGGCGTCAATGAATCGATGAACGCGGAAAATGAAGAATTTGGTGATAAACGGATGCAGGCGATGGTAAGCAGTCATCAGAGTGAGCAGGCACAAAGCTTTATTGATCAAACCTTGAATGCGGTACAAAATCACGCCGGAGCTGAACCTCAAAGTGACGATATTACTTTGCTCGTCATGCGCTATTTGGGGCAAAGCCAGACCGGTTTGGAGTAAGGCATTGCTATGAACCCGGTTTATTATTTCTGGTTTAAAGATGTTTTAGGTATGGGCGGCGTGCTTTTGCTGTGGACATTTATTGTTTATTGGATGCATCGGCTTGCACATATTCATCACCCAAAAAATCCGCTGTGGCAACTGCACCGAGCACATCACGCAGTTGGCTATTTAAGCGCCGCTC
>JBBQBR010000157.1:0-6273 GCA_038317875.1 Lysobacterales bacterium | reverse complement strand
AGCCCACGATCAATAAACTGGGCCACCAGTTCTTTAAGCTTTAAACCGTTCATTGCCGCGTGTGCTTTAAGTTGGCGAAAGGTTTCATCCGGTAAATCAAGTGTGGTTCGCATCGCTGAATTCCTAAATCAATGCAGTTTTTGCATAAAAGCATTTTTACATCAAATTGTGGCGTGAATCAATTTGAGGGACTAAATCTAAATATGGGTAAGTCAAATCAAACCAATGCAAATGAGGCAAATTAGCGCCTGGATAAAATCAGGCCTAACCTCAATGAAAAACAACGCTTTACGCATACTCGTACTCGGCGGCTACGGCTTGTTTGGCCGCCATATTTGCATGGGTCTGCGCAGACTGGGGCTACATCATTCGCGGCCAATGGAAGTTTGGATCGCCGGGCGCAATGGCGTGAAGGCGCAGCAGTGTTTGCATGATATTTTGGCGCTGCCAGTCGATCCTGAGCAAATCGTTAGCCTACAAACCTGGCACGCCATCGCGCTGGATCACGAGCACGCGGATTTTGCTGAGCAGTTGGCGGCATTACGCGTCGATCTGGTGATCCACAGCGCCGGGCCATTTCAAGCGCAGCACTATCATGTGGCGCAGGCTGCGATTGCGTGCGGTGCGAATTATGTTGATTTGGCTGACTCGCGCGCATTTGTCAGCGGAATAACGGTACTTGATCAAGCTGCGCGTGCGGCGGATGTGGTGGTTGTGAGTGGCGCTAGCAGTGTGCCGGGGATTAGCTCTGCGGTGATTGATGCGCTGGCACCGGCATTTGCGCAAATACACTCAGTTGACGTGGGCATCAGCCCGGGCAACCGCACCGAGCGCGGTTTGGCGACGGTGGCGGCGATTTTGAGCTACGTGGGCGAGCCGATCCCGAATTGGCGCGACGGCGCCTGGATTCAGGTGTGGGGTTGGTTGCGGTTGCGCCGGTTTTCCTACCCTGCGCCTGCCGGTATGCGCTGGCTTTGCGATTGTGATGTGCCGGACGTCAGTTTGCTCGCAAACTATATTCCGGGTGTGCGCAGCGTGCGTTTTGGCGCGGGGCTGGAGCAACCGCTGCTGCATTTTGGCCTTTATGCGCTGGCGCTGTTAAGGCGTTTTCGCTTAGTTCCGAACTTGGCGCGCTTTGCCAAACCGCTGCAGCGTGCCAGCATTTGGCTGCAAAATTTCGGCAGTGATGTCGGTGCGATGCATGTGCAACTGCACGGCATCGACCATACGGGCAAACAACATCAAGCAAGCTGGACGCTGGTGGCATCCGACGGCGTCGGGCCGAATGTGCCAGCGACGCCATCTGTGGCTTTCGCCGCCGCTTTGCTTGCTGGTGTACAAATGCAAAGCGGCGCGCGGCCTTGCTTGGGTGAGTTTAGCTTGGCTGCACTGCAAGCGCAGTGGCATGGTTTGCCAATCACTTGTTCACCTAGATAGAACGTTTGACTTGAACCCTAACTGCCCGCTGTCGCAGGTGCACGGTGTTTCCACCACTTTGTCAGCACATGGGCAATACTTTCCAGGCTTCTTTTCACAAAGGCCAACACTATGTTCAATCGTCGATTCAAGTCTCGCGTGAGCGACACGGCAAACAAGTCTCGCGTGAGCGACACGGCAAACAATCCCCAAGGCTTCAAAAATTTCGCCCGCAGCTTGCTATTGATCGCCAGCATCTTTTTAATGAGCGCAGCGCACGCGGAGGTGGTGGTGGTGGGTGCCATTACGCCAAGGGCGGGGGCGATTCCGATCGCGATTGTGCCCTTTGGTTGGCAAAGTGCTGGTGTTGCGGACACCGATTTGGCGGCCGTAATCCGCAGCGATCTCAATCGCACGGGGCAGTTCAATGCGCTCCGCAATGATCGCTATATCGACACACCAACCACCGGCAGCGATATCAAATTTGATACTTGGCGCTTGTTGAAGCAGAACTATATTGTGGTCGGGCGCGTGCTGGATACGCCAAACAACACCTATCGCATTGAGTTTTCCCTCTACACTATTGGCACGCAAAAAATGGAGCTGGGGATTGCGATTACCTCCAGGCCGAACGATTTGCGCGCAGCCGCGCATCAAATTGCGGATCAAATCTATGAAAAAATCACGGGCGTACGCGGTGCGTTCTCGACGCGCATTGCCTACATCACCTCAACTGGCTTAGGCAAAGTTCGGCAATATAAGCTGATCGTGGCGGACTCGGACGGCTTTAATCCAACCGCCATGGTGACCTCGCGCGAACCGCTGCTATCGCCTGCGTGGTCGCCTGATTCCCGGCGCTTGGCGTATGTCAGTTTTGAGCGCGGCAATTCGGCGATTTATTTGCACGAGCTTGCCACCGGCGCACGGCGATTATTAAGTAGCAACAAGGGTATCAATGGCGCGCCCGCATTTTCGCCGGACGGCAGCAAAATCGCGCTGACCCTGTCGCGCACTGGCAACCCGGAAATTTACACGATGGATTTGGCCAGCGGCGCATTAACGCAGCTGACCAAAAGCTTTTCGATTGACACCGAACCCGTTTGGATGCCGGGCGGCGGGCAAATATTATTTACTTCAGATCGTGGCGGCCGGCCGCAGGTTTATCGTATGAACGCCGATGGTTCGGACGTGCAGCGCATCACCTTTGAAGGCACCGAAAATGCGCGCGCTTCGGTCAGCGCGGATGGCAAGAAAATTGCCGTCGCACAAGGGCAAAGCAATGTTTATCACATCGCCATGATTAACCGCGAACGCGGCGAGCCGGGCATCGTCACCACCGTTTCACACGGGCGCTTAGATGAAAACCCAAGCTTCGCGCCAAATGGCAGCATGATTCTTTATGCCGCGCGTGAAGGTGGCCGGGGCTATTTGGTGGCAAGCAGCGTGGATGGTCAAACCACCCAGCGCTTGACGATTGCTGAAGGTGACGTGCGCGAACCTGCGTGGTCGCCGTTTAGAAAGTAGTTGTTTTTGCCGGATTCGCGCACGAACTTAAACGTCAGCGCGAATTCGATTTGACTCTTTTGCTAAGGCACGATCATCACGGGGGTTTGACTGCGGGTGGTGATTTGTCGGCCAATTTGCGTCGACAGCGCGCCGCCATGCGCTGCACTCGCGCCGACAACGATCAAATCGCAGGCCCAATCAACAGCGGCGGCGATTACCGCGTCCACGACGCTTTCCGTAAACGCAGTGCGCGTTATGCAGCGTATGCCAATTGTCTGCGCCCGATGCGCAATCTGCGCGGTTACCGCATGAACTTCGAGGAACTCTCGCTCTTTTTGCTCCTCAAGTTCCGCTGCAGAAATTTCGCGCGTGCGCTTTGCGCTTAGATGCGCCACATACACCACGTACAAAACTGCGTTGACGTGCTGAGCTAGCTCCAACGCTCGATCCACCGCACCAGCGCTGGTAAGGTTGCCGTCCGTCGCTAACAAGATGCGTGCAACTTTGCTCATTGGCGCGTATTGCCATCGATGGCAATTCTTGGTCGCGTGCAGAGTGTTTGCTCTTGTTCGGCAAGCCAGTTCTGGGTTTGTTGCAGGGCACGCAGGAACGCAATGCGCATTGACTCGTGCATTTGTGTGGGAAGCTCAAAACTTTGTGTTTGCGTGATCCGCGTGCTGCTGACTGCGTTGCTTTGGCAGCGCAATTGCGCGTCCCAGCTGATTTGAGCGCTTGCGATCGGCGTGCTGGCGTCAGCCCAAAATGCCAACAGATTCAGCGTTAGCTGGTGCGCTGGCACATTTTGTTGTGGCTGGCTCAACACTGCGGTGTAACGCTGTGAATCTGCCAGTGCCGCCAACAGGCTGCTTTGCGTCATTTGATCCGGCGCTAAAGCCCAACGCGCACCGCTCTGAGCGCTCAAGGTGTGATCCGACGAAAGAGTCCAAATTTCGTCGCTAAGCAACAGCGGATTTGCGGAAACCGGTGCCAGTACGATGGCAAATTTGGCTGACTTTGGTTCGGCGCCCAGCTGTGTTTGTGCGCTATCGGGCATCAGTAACCACGCCGTTTTAGGCGCTGGCGCACGCAGCAAGCCGCCGCAGCCAGCAAGTAGCAATGCGGTGATAGCCATCAGCACGCAGCGTGGCACTAAGGGATTTGAAGCAGGTATTTTTGGGTGCGTCATGGTTTGCGCTCCGGCACAACTTTACTTGGCCCAAACAGGGTTTGGCGTGGGTCACGGTCAAATTTTTCGGTCAGTCGGCGCAATTCTCGGCTGAGTTGCTGTACCTCGGTTAGCGTCCAACCGGCTTGCGGCAAGGTTTGCGCGCTCAACACCTGCGCGCTTTGGCTGATCGTGGCTGTCAGCGCATCAACTTGGCGCAGGCTAGCGCGCATTTGCGCCAAAACGGCGCGTGCGTCGGCGTCAAGCGTTTGAAGGGACGCTGGCGATATTGCCTCAATGCGCATGCTCAGCGCGTCGGCTGCCTTTTGGACTTGCCGGGCCGCTGCACGCATTTCCTCGATGGCGGGTGCGCTGGCGTTCAAGGCAGCGGTGATGCGTGGCCCGCTAATCGCTAGCTGCTGGCTTAAGCTGTCGATATTTTTCAAAGTTTGTGTCGCCGCTTGGACATTTTCTTCGCTCAGCAGCGCATTGACGCGATTAAGCGCACGGTCTAATGACACCATAACGTCATTGCCACCATTCATCAGTGCGCCCAGATCTGAGCGTTCGCTCGCAATCACCGGATATGGCGCAGGTGGTATCGCTTCTAGCGCTTTGCCGGCCGGGTTGGATGCAGTCAGCTGAATAGTGGCAACCCCGGTTAGGCCCGAATAGGTCAGTTTGGCTTTGGTATCCACATGCACCGGCACGCCCGCCTGCAGGCGTATGTGCGCAATCACCAGGCGTGGGTCGGTTAGATCTAGGCGAAGTTTGCGCACTTCGCCAACCTGGATGCCTTGAAATTGCACCAAGCTGCCGACGCTGAGGCCAGTGACTGCTTCACTAAACACCACATCGTACTCGCTAAATTCTTGATCAAACTGCACCTTGTTTACCCACACCAAAAAGCCCAGTGCGCCTAAAAAAGCGACAACGCAAAATGCTCCGATCAACACGAAATGTGCGCGTGTCTCCATTAGCCCATTCCCATTAGACGATTCCCATTAGCTTGGTGCCGTCAAGTTGCTGAGTGCCGGCGCGTTAGCGCTTAGCAATTGGTGCACCGGCCCAGCCCGCACCGCGCGTGCACGCGGGCCATCAAAGCACGCCCGTACCCACGGGTGCGGTGACGCGCTGACCACGGCGGGCGTATCGGCGATCACAACATGGCGATCAGCCAGTACCGCCACGCGATCACATGTGGCGTATAGGCTGTCCAAATCATGGGTGACCATCAACACGCTCAATCCCAAACTACGTCTTAAGGTCAGCACCAGTTGATCAAACTCAGCCGCCCCGATAGGGTCTAACCCGCTGGTGGGCTCGTCCAAACACAACACTTGCGGGTCCAACGCCAGCGCCCGGGCAATACCGGCACGTTTGCGCATGCCGCCTGACAGGGTGTCAGGGTATTTTCCGGCGGCGTTATCGGGCAAACCGACCAGACGAATTTTCAATAGCGCCAGTTCATGCGCAAACGACGCAGAAATTTGACTATGTTCTTTCAGCGGCAGCATCACGTTTTCGAGCACAGTAAGCGAGGAGAACAGCGCGCCGTCCTGGAACATAATGCCCAAGCGTGGCTCACCTTGATTGCTGATGCCAGAATTGGTTGCGGGCATTTCTTTACCAAACCATTTGACGCTGCCCGCTTGAAAGCGATGCAGGCCTAGAACCGAACGCAACAGCACACTTTTGCCAGCGCCAGAGCCACCGACTACGCCCAGAATTTCACCTTGGTACAAATCAAGATCTAAATTTTCATGCACGACTTGGCTGCCAAAAACATTACGCAGCCCACGCACTTTTAAGATTACGTTCACAGCCCAAGCTTCATAAAAAAGATCGCAAATAGCGCGTCAAACAGGATCACCAGAAAAATGCCCTGCACCACCGAAGAGGTCGTGTGCCGCCCCACTGATTCCGCACTACCGCGCACCTTCATGCCTTCCAAACAGCCCACCACCGCAATCAGCATGGCAAATACCGGCGCTTTGCCCATGCCGACAAAAAAATGCCGGGCTTCACTGACATCGCGCATGCGGGTGATGAACATCGCCGTAGAAATATCCAACTCCGCGCTGCCGACCAAGGCACCGCCAACAATGCCGCTCAGCATGCCAATAAAGGTCAAAGCCGGCAGCATTAATAGCAGCGCCGTTACCCTCGGCACCACCAGCAATTCC
>JBBQBR010000156.1:0-6281 GCA_038317875.1 Lysobacterales bacterium | reverse complement strand
AAACATCACCCGTTGAAAATGCGCCGCCTTTTCTCGGTGGCTGGGTAGTTTATTTAGGGTACGAGCTGAGTGATGAAATTGAGCCCACGCTGGTACTTCCCGCCACCCATTTTGAGTTCCCACGTGCGTTTGCACTGCGCGCGCCCGGCGTTATTGCGATAAGTCGCCACTCTGGGATTGCGTTGCTCATTTTTGAGCCGGGTTTTGACGCCTTGCTTGACGCCGTTAAGCACGACCTGACGCTTAACCTAACTGCGATCAACAGCGCGCCGATGGCGGCAAAAATTACTGAAGACGCGCCGCAGCGGTTTTTAGACGGTGTTGCGCGGGTGCACAGCTATCTGGAGGCTGGCGATACTTTTCAGGCAAATGTTTCACGCGGCTGGCAGGCGCAATTGGATCAGCCAATTAGTAATGCGCAGATTTATGCAAACTTGTGTGCGGCAAACCCAGCACCGTTTGCGGCGTTGGCGCAGTTTGATAAGTTTGCGATCATTAGCTCGTCCCCCGAACGCTTGGTGCAATCGCAAAACGGTTGGGTACAAACCCGCCCAATCGCCGGTACGCGCGCACGAAAAATCGGCGACTTGCCGCTCAACGATCAGGAAAAAGCTGCCTTTGTCGGCGATATTAAAGAACGTGCCGAGCACATTATGTTGATTGACCTTGAACGCAACGATTTAGGCCGCGTTTGTGTCGCCGGTTCAATCGTCGTGGATGAATTGCTGACAGTTGAAAGCTATGCGCACGTGCATCACATTGTTTCAAATGTGGCGGGGGAATTGCGCGCTGATGTCGGCCCGATTGAACTACTAAAGGCGGTATTTCCCGGCGGCACGATTACCGGCTGCCCAAAAGTGCGCTGTATGGAAATTATTGCGGAACTAGAACAAACCGGACGCGGGCCATATACCGGCGCGCTCGGCTATATCAGCTGCAATGGCGATATGGATTTTAATATTTTAATCCGCACCTTTGCACGTGTCGATAACACGCTCTATTTTCGCGCTGGTGCGGGCATTGTGATGGATAGCGACGCCAACAAAGAATTATTGGAAACGCGCGCTAAGGCAAAGGGAATGCTTCGCGCGTTAATTTAAATAACGACGCCGGCTCGTAACGCCAAATACGCCCACATGGCGAGCAAGATAAGCCAGCTTGAAAAATATGCATAGATACGCGGATAGATTTTATTTTTGCCTAAGTGAATATAGGCATGGATTACGCGCGCGAAAACGTAGGCCCAGGCTAAAATCAAAAAAGCTAAATCGTTGACATGCATGGTCAAGCCGGCCAAGCAAGCTACATAATAAAGCGTTGGCGCTTCGAATAAATTTGAAAAATGCCGCGTTAGCTTTTGTGCGGCTTCAGGCTCAGCGTCACCCTGATAGGTTTTGTAGTATGACGCCTTTACTGCGCCACTTGCCACGGATCGGGTTCGCGTGCGAAACATCAGTATTAATATAACGAAGGTCAATAGCACCATCGTAAACATGGGGTAAATTAGGCAATAGTCTTGCATGGTGTCGATCCCAAGAAAATCTTCATTTGTTAATTAACGCGCGTTAAATAAAAGCGGGCCGATCCACATGCCGCCCAGCGCCAACCACCGCATGCAATTCGCCCAATTTAAACACCACTTTGCCAGCCGCGATGGTGTGGCTGGGATTGCCGCGCACGGTACGGCCTTCAAAGACGTTAAAGCCGCCCTTAGCAAACTGCGTTTTCGCCGAAATGGTGCGCGAAGATTGCGGATCCCAAACCACCAAGTCCGCATCGCTGCCCACTGAAATCAAACCTTTGCGCGGATAGATATTAAAAATCTGTGCGGCGTTGGTCGAGGTCACTTTGACGAATTCCGAGCGCGTTAATTTACCGCTGTTGACGCCACCCTCCCAAACTATGGCCATACGGTCTTCCACGCCGCCGCAGCCATTCGGGATTTTGGTGAAATCATCCTTACCTGCGGCTTTTTGCGTGTCGCAAAAGGTGCAGTGGTCCGTGGCCGTGGTTTGCAAATTGCCGCTTTGTAAGCCGTGCCAAAGTGCGGATTGGTGGGTCTTATCGCGAAATGGCGGGCTCATCACGTGGCCTGCGGCGAAATCAAAATCTGGATTGCTATACACGCTGTCGTCAATCGTTAAATGCCCGGCTAGCACTTCACCGTAAACCCGCTGGCCATTGCTGCGTGCGCGTGTGATCGCGCCTAAAGATTCCGAGCACGACACGTGCACAATATAGATCGGCGTTTTTAATACCTCGGCAATGGCGATCGCACGGTTTGCCGCCTCTGCCTCAACCACTGGCGGGCGCGACAGCGGATGTGCCGCAGGCCCGGTCATGCCTAGACTGAGCAGTTTTTGCTGCAGGCTATAAACCAACTCACCGTTTTCCGCGTGTACCGTCGGAATGGCACCCAGCTCAAGCGCGCGGCTAAAACTTTTAACCATGATTTCGTCGTCCGCCATGATCGCGTTTTTATAAGCCATAAAGTGCTTAAAACTATTGACGCCAAACTGCGTAACCAAGGTGCCCATATCGCGATGCACCGAATCGTCCCACCAAGTAACCGCGACATGAAAGCTGTAATCACAGGCCGACTTTTCCGCCCAACCGCGCCAATTTTGATAGGCCTCTAGCAAAGACTGCTGCGGGTTGGGAATAACAAAATCAATAATGCAGGTCGTGCCGCCCGCTAGCGCCGCTGCCGTGCCGGTGTAAAAATCGTCAGCGGTTACCGTGCCCATAAACGGCAATTGCATGTGCGTGTGCGGATCAATACCGCCTGGAATCACGTACTGCCCAGTCGCGTCGATCAATTCGCAGTCCGGTGGCGGCGCCAGATCGACACCAACGGCAATAATTTTGCCGTCTTCACAATACACATCGGCGCGAAACTCGCGATCAGCGTTGACGACGGTGCCGCCTTGAATCAATAAGCCCATGCGATGTCTCCTGACTGGAAAATTTAGAGTGTACGTTAGATATTTGCTTGCGAACCAGAATTAAGCTTCATCAAGCCCAAATAGATCAGGCTTGCCAAAGCCAAACCTACAAACCAAGCATAGGTGTAAGTCGTCTTAAATATAATGGACACATCAGCAAATGTATTCGGGAAAGCCGCATTTAAAAAGCCTGGCACATTCGGTGCGACCCCGATTACAAATGCAATAATGGCGGCGATATTCCAACCATTGCGATAGGAGTATTTGCCTTTTTCTTGATACAGTTGATCTACGTCTAGCCGGGTGCGACGTATTAAATAATAGTCGACAATTAATATGCCAGCGATGGGTCCAAGCAGGGCCGAGTAACCCACTAGCCATATAAAAATATAGCCTTGAGTAGTTGCCAGAATTTTCCACGGCATCATTGCAATGGCGATGAATGCAGTGATGTAACCACCCGTTTTATATGAAATTAATTTTGGGTTCAGCGCAGAAAAATCATACGCCGGGCCGACTAGATTTGCTGCTAAATTGACGCTTACCGTGTCAATAAGCAGAATAATCAGTGCGATCAAGACCGCGATACCGGTCATTCTGCTCGCCAGATCAACCGGATCCCAAATGGCCTTGCCGTACATAACTACGGTTGCCGAGGTTACAATTACTGCCAACGTGGCCAATAACGCCATGGGCACAGGCAAACCAAGGGTTTGCCCTAAGACTTGATCCTTTTGTGACTTGGCAAAACGCGTGAAGTCTGGAATGTTGAGCGCCAATGTCGCCCAAAAACCTACCATCGCAGTCAGCGAAGGCCAAAAGAACTGCCAAAATTGCCCGGCTTTTTCGCCACCCTCATTAAATTTCGAGGGCTGATGCCAAATCGGGCCAAAGCCACCCGCTTTGTTATAAACCCAAGCTAATAAAACAAAACAAATTATTATTTTTAACGGTGCTGTGTAGGTTTCTAATTTACGAATAGATTCCATACCGTGGAAAATATACCAAAATTGAATCGCCCAAAACGCCAAAAAGCAGATCAGCTGGGCGCCGTTGATGCCGAGTCCAGGAATATTTTCGCCACCCAGCGGATGCCCAAGCATCACGCCCACCAGGGTGTAAATGATCTGCCCACCAAACCAAGTTTGAATGCCATACCAGCCGCACGCGACGATTGCACGCATCACCGCGGGTAGTTTTGCACCCGCAGTGCCAAAGGACGCACGCGCCAAAACAGCGTATGGGATGCCATATTTGGTGCCCGCGTGGCCAATCAATAGCATCGGCACTAAAACAATGGCGTTGGCTAAAAACACCGTTGTGACCGCCTGCATTGCCGACATCCCGCCTTCAATCAGGCTTGCCGCCAAGGTGTAAGCCGGAATACACATCACCATGCCGACCCAAAGTGCGGCAAAGTGATACCAGCACCAAGTGCGTTGCTCGAGCGTGGTGGGGGCTAGATCGGCGTTCCAAAGGTTTGGGTTTTCAGCTTTCAAATAGGTCGCTCCATCTGTACTAGGCGAAGGTTTCGTTTTTGTATGCCGCTAGCTTGACGCACTCGGTGTTGGTGAGCAATCGCCCTAGGGCTGGGAATTGCCGTTTGTGCGCTTAAATTTTTAACGCGGCTAAAGATGACCAAAGTGCAGTCTGCAACCCGCATACCAGTTTGCGGCGACCGTCATTCGTGCTCATGCGTGGGCGCCGTAAGCGGATTGAGTTCGTATTTGCTCTGCCAATGGCGCTGAAGCGTTAATCAGAGCGCCCCAATTTTGGAAAAATTACCCGATTTAAGAAGACGAGTGACGACTTTGCTAAATTGGATAGGTCAAGTCCTCAAGAAATCCTGACGATAACGAAACGCCGCTGCGCGCACCGAAGACGGCACAATCATTGTGCGTCGGCGATGGCGCAGCAACGTCGTTAGCGTGTTGCTTTACAATTGCAGCTATCGGCAAATCCCATATGCGCCCACGCCCCAACCCGCTGCGAAGGTGCGTGAAAATGTGCCACTTGCGCAGTAGGTTTGGTCGCCCAAATCGAGCGCAGTGCCGATCGGCGCTTTTAGGCGCAGGGTGGAAACGGTTTCATTGCGGGTAGAGCGGCCAATTTGAGCGCCGGAGGAATTAAACAGTACAGCGCCACGACCGCTGACTTGTGTCAAGTTGTCGCTCGTTAGGGCCGAACCGTATGCGCCAAAGGTTGCTTGCCAGGTACGGTTGTCGCGGCTGTTGTACACCGCTTTACGCCACTCCACCACGCAGGCTTGATTGTCAGCGCGGCCTTCTTGGGCGAAATCAAAACCCTGGCAGTGTTGGCCTTCCGGGTTTTGGCGGCAGCAATTGTCGTGCAATATGCTGCCAATGCTGGTCAATTGACGGCGGTTGTTGCCGGGCAAAAATGCCGCCGGACCAGGGCTGGCGGGCGCTGCACCCATGCAGCCGTTGCCGATCGCACCAAAGCACTGCTCGGCTGGATACACTGAAAACGCTTGCGCTGCGGTGCTGTTGCAGGTGTACATTTGCAGCGGTGTGCCATTGCGAAATTGACTGGTGCGCACATCCAAGCAGCGCCCGCCGTTGCCGCGCAATTCACCCGCAGCCGTGCGGGTCCAGCGCTGCGATGCGGCGCCGCAGGGTGCTAGCACCACCGGGTCGCCTTGATTCGCACCGCCGCTGAGGCACTTAAATTTCGTGCGAATTTCGCCGTTGCTCATGATGCCAAACTTCTGACTGGCATTGTCAATCGCACAGGCCCAGAGCTGGATTGGGGTACCGTTCGCATCCGAACCGCCACGCAAGTCCAAACACAACGTGGTGTTACTGCGCACGGTGATGTTGTCCGCGTGCGCCGGCCCGGGCAGATAGGCAAACAACAGCGCGAGGCCTGACAGTAGCGCTAAATTTTGGAGTTTCATCAAATGATCCTTTGGGTGAGTTGGCGGATGCGCTTTTCGATCTTCGAGCTGCTTGATGCCTATCCTGAATTCCGAAGATCGGACTCAATACGCATGAGTATGTTGCGCGCTATCACGCCGATGGTCTTGCAAAAAACAAGCATGCTTCTTGCAAAAAACTTGCAAATCTAGCGGTGTCGCATCAGCTGGGATGCCTTGACCCGCATTACTGCCCAAGCCATCTACACGGCTAAGTACCGGCACTCTTGGGTGCGCATCAAGATATTTAGTGGCCCCGGTTGCCGGGCCATCTATCCCTATCCGTAACCAACCAGGCGTCGTCGCCTTCTTCAAATTTGAGTTTGCGCATATGATGTTTCGCCAGCTGCACGATATATTCTGGCGCAGACCTATTTTCGGACGGCGTGACCACTAAAATA
>JBBQBR010000155.1:0-6291 GCA_038317875.1 Lysobacterales bacterium | reverse complement strand
AGAACTCCGTTCGCGGTCAACGCGTGGCTGGCCTGATAGGCGGCAATCGCCTTGCGGGTGTTTGATCCAAATCCGGCGTCGATCTCGCCCACTGAAAAATTCGCGCGTGCTAGCAGAATTTGCGCCCGCAGCACCGCCGCGGCACTGGCTTTCCCACCAACCGGGTCAACCAAGGCTGGATCATTGACCGTATCGAAATTTAATTGCGTGGTGGCTGCGTAAGCGTTGCCCGCAAGGAGCATGACGAAGATAATGTTCTTTGAGCTTTTCAAGCATCCTCCGAAATGATGTTGCGCCGGGCTGCGCGTAAGGAACCAAAGTGTGCTTAGGCGGCGGCGTCAAGTCAGTGCGCCAACGCACTGTGCATTTCCGTGCCTAATATTTCCTTTCCTAATATTTCCGTGTCTAATATTTCCGTGTCTAGTTATTGTTTTCGCAGCTTAATAATGCCGACTGGGCAGTATCGACTTCACCCAAAAGGGCGATCAATTTCCCGGTCAGTTTATGTCGGTTTTGGTAAAATGCGTACAGCATCTGTCCGCCTTCTAAAGCGTTGATCAGTTGATCAACCACCGCAGGTCGCACTGCGGGGCAGCCGTGGCTGCGGCCGATTCGCCCTTGAATCATGCTGAGCTGTGGATCGACATAGTCAGCGCCATGCATCACGATCGCTCGCGCGCGAGCCTGATCGTTGATTCCAGGTTCCAGGCCATCTAAGCGCAGCGAACGCCCATGTACGCCTAGATAGCCCTCCGCGGTTCTAAACAATCCTAAACTGGACTGCAGGCTACCTTCGCGATTTGAAAAAACGCGCGCGAAATTGTCACCGCTTCCTCGTCCATGCGCGACGTAGTCGCTGAGCATTAACTTCCTAGCTTGCAAATCGAATATCCACAAACGCCGGTCCACCGAAGGGCGGGAATAGTCGATCAGCGCAAGCCGCTTCGGCGGTTTTACACCCAGCTTTAATACCGCGCAGGCACTGGCCTGTAGCGCCTGTGCGATTGCTTTCGGATCAGCATCGGGGGCGCTGGCGGCCAGTGACTCAGCCAGCGTGTCAGCGTGCAAATACGACGTGCACAGCAGCGTTAGCAAGCAAATGAACTTTGATAGTGACATGCCCTAAGACTAGCCGACGCCGGTGAACGGCGTGCGCTGACTGCAAGCCTTGGGTTAAAAGTGGCTAACTGATAAACCTTGTTTGCGACCTATCGATCAACCCCACAAACTCCGCCGCGACACCGATATGGTCTGAAGCCAACACGGGCAAAGTCCAGCTGCGCATTAGTTTTAGGCCGCGATACAAAATCAGATCGATTTGGCGCGTGGGCGCCCAGCTTGGAAACGTTGCGTCGGTCGGCGCAATTTCTAGCTTCATGCTTTCAATAAATGCGCGCACCGCTGGCGCATTTGGCGTGGCGTTAAAATCGCCCGTTACGATCACCGGCTCGGCTTTAGGAAGCAGGGCAAGTTGCTCAGCGATGTAGTCCAATTGAATGCGTTGTGCATTTGCGGTCAGTGACAAATGTAGATTAAAAACCCGTACGCCCTCGAACCCTGCGGCGATTACACCCCGGCCTTTGACGGTTCCGGGCAAGGCATGTTCTTTCCAGTCGTTACAGCCTTGACGCGCCAAAACAGCGTTGCCGGTACAGGAAAATGGCAGGTGCTTCAGCCCGACTTTGCGGTTGCGTTGATCTAGCACGGTGCCAAAATTGGCCAAGTTTGCAAGTCGATGCGCCTGATGTACGAACGCCGAGCGGGTACTGCCGCCATCGGCCTCTTGCAAGCAAACCAGATCGAACTCGGCAATGGCCTGTGCGATAGCGGTTAAATTGTCGGACTTGCTGGGGCCGGACAGTACATGTTGCCAAGCCTTGGTCACGTAATCGTGATATCGATCTGCGCGTGCTCCGGCCTGGATATTAAAGCTGGCAACGGTGAAGGCACGCTCCAGCCAACTAGTCGCAAGCGCGCTTGATGACAAAGAACTGTTCGATAGCGAACGGGTCGACAACGAACTGGGCGGTTTGCGCGTAGTCATTCGGACGCGCGCCTTAGTTCAATATCATCGGCGTAAGCGGCGCGCCATTCGCTGCCATATAGGCGTTCGAAGCCGCTGTAGTTTGATTTGTAATGCATCTTTTCATGTCCATTGAGCCAAAAGCCCAGATATAGATGACTTAATCCCGCCGCACGCGCCAATTCAATTTGGCTCAAGATCGCAAATACGCCCAAGCTGCGTTTCGCCTCGTTCGGGTCATAAAAGCAATACACCGCTGAAAAGCTGGTGTGCGTGACATCAGTGACGGCAACACCGAGTAAACGCGCACCTAAACGAAACTCGATGAATTCGGTTTGCGACCATTTTGAAAACAGAAATCGACTGAAGTCTTCTACGCTCGGCTCGTCCATGCCGCCACCTGCGTGGCGCCCGGCCAAATAGCGCTGATACAGCGCAAAATATTCCTCGCTTACCTCAGCCGGGCGACGTTCTACCGTCAAATCCGCATTGAGCCTAAGGCAACGCTGCTGCGTCCGGTTTGGGCTAAATTTCGCTAGATCAACTCGGCTGGCGATGCAGGCGTTGCATTGCGCGCAATGGGGGCGATAGATATGCCCGCCGCCACGTCTAAATCCGCGTGTAATCGCAGCGTCGTAAAGCTCTTTTTGGTCATCGGCGATTGGGTCTAGCACTAAATTTTGTGCAATTCGATCTGGGTAATAGCCGCATGCGTGTTCGAGCGAAATAAAGACTTTTACGGCCTGACTTTTGCCTTTTCCGTGGGCTTTGTCGTTACTCATGCGGGTTAACCTTAAGCATCGACCGTGATCAACTTTAGTCGCCCGCTGGCACCTGATTTAACGGCAATCTTTGATTTAGCAATGGCAAAGTGTTCTGCGATAAGGCGGATCAATTCCGCATTTGCTTTGCCATCGACCGGCATCGCTTTGACTTGTGCAAGCCAAGTGCCGTCCAGCTGCGCGGTGAATACGCTTACTTTGGCTTTCGGCTTGACTTTAACTTGTAAAATTTGCATCACCTTGGTCTATGTGCTTAACACTCAATCCTCAAAGCCAGTCATGGCAATTAATGCGGTACTGACATGCATCACGATGCAGTGTATTGCACCGGAGGAGGCAATGATGCCGCTGCAATCAATCGTTGTAATTTCGCGCGTCGGGAACGCTTGTTGGAACACCGCCAAGGCCTGCGCGTTGCGCACGTCTTGACCGGCGAATCGGCACATCAGCACTTTCGAGTTCATGACCACTGAATTGGCATAGGTGTAGTGCGCGCCGTTTGTGCCCTGCCAACCGGGGGTACGTAAAACTTGATAGCCGCGACTGGTCATTAAGGTGGCGGTGTCTTCGGTAATTTGGCGCGGCGCGCTGTAAACGCCGCCCGTATTCGGGTACTCACTGATAATCACGCGCCGCCTCGCCGCCGGCAGCATCCACATATCAATGTGTCCAGTGGCATCAAAACTAGCCGGAAATGCGGGTGTAAGGGTGAGCTCTGAACCCTGATATTCACGAAAATAGGCTTTGATTTGCTCAGCACTGACCGGGGCGTTTTCGTTTACGACCAACTGCGTCATATACGCCTGCGCATCGTCAAACAAATGAAAATTGCCGCCGCCGTGAACCAAAGGCAGCGCAAAGTTCGGCGCTTCAAACACAGCACTTACCGCTGCTGGAATCGCATCATCCAAGGGCCTAGGCCGGTTGTAGAGATGATCGATTTGGCCACGAATGCCGGCGCTGTTGACGAAGCGTGGCCCGTAGTCACGCATCCAAACGCTGTCGCTGGGTGCAATCACAAATTGCACGCGACTCATATCGACACCGGCGCCAGCCAAAGTAGCCGCCGCTGAGCCCTGTTGGCTGGCATCGCGCACTACCAAATACACTTTTGGCGCTGGCGCGCCTTGATAGCCACCGCTGGTAGTAACCGCCAAAGAAATTTCGGTGATGACGCTGTTAAAACTTCCCCAACGCATTAATAAGCCGTCATTCGCCTCGTATTCAGCCGGTGCACGCACCGGCTGTGGTGGCGGTGCGAGCGCCAGCGCGATGACGGTTGGTAAGCGCCAATAGAGGCGTTCCTCGGGGCTTAAACCGCGTGGCAGCGCCGGTTCGTCGTCTTTAATTCCGGCTAGACGTAGCTCAAGATCGGCCTGCGTCGATAAATTGCGATCTTGAATATCAGCGTTGCCCGCGAAAAGCACGTCCGAGCCAAATAGCGCAAACGCGGCACAAACACAGCGCAAGCCGCCTTTCATACGTGATCAGTACCAGTAAAAGCGCGCTCCAATTTGTCCGCCAACGGTGCAAGTTCGCGCATGATGCGATTAAGCTCACTCGCGCTCAAGCCCGGGTAGGGCCGGTTTTCACAAAGATGCAGCCACTCCTGACCGTCAAGTTCGCCATAAGCCAAATAGCCCACCCGCTGCGCCCAGTTAAAGCGTAAACAGCGCTCCGAGTTCACGCGCGCCGTACGCGAGATTGGCGTCGATACGCGCGCGATCTTGGTGCCGTCTTCGCAATCAAGCTCGGCGATATACATACCTTGCCTGCGTCCTTCACCCATAATCGCCACATCAAAGCTCAGCAGGAAGGGCTCGTTGTCTTTAAGCGTGTACTTTGCTGCAGCCCACGCGCGGATATCTTCAAAATTTTGCATGACTCGAACCCTCAAACCGAAAATTTACCCCAACTCTAAAAGTTCGGGCACTGAGCCGATGGTACTCAGCTTTAGCGAGCGCAAGAAAAAAATTATCGCGCTCATTGGCGAAATTCCACCCGGCCAAGTCGCGAGTTATGGGCAAGTCGCTGAATTAGCAGGCATTTCACACGGCGCGCGGCTAGTTGTGCGCGTGCTGCGCGATACGGATACAGAACTTCCCTGGTGGCGCGTGCTGCGCAGTGATGGCAGTTGCGCGGTCGAAGGGCAGCTTGCGCAGTTGCGTACTGAGGGAATAGTGGCGGATAAGCGCGTGGATATGCAGCGCTATCGTTGGCAGGGATTGGATTATTTGTTGTTTGGGGATTTGCTTTTTTGATGATTTTGAAATCGAATAATTGCAAATTCGGCTGATTTATTTTAACGCGCCTGTGCCACCCACCAACAATAATCAACGGACATGCCGTCGAATTGTGCGACCCTTGAGCTATTCTCGTAAGAACAGATTTGCATACATTGTCGCCCATCCGAAAGTAGCCGGATTGCAGGCACTTTATAACGTGGCTTACGTCTTCCTGTCTGCAATGTCGATCCCCCATATGCGATGCATGGGTGATGAAAGGAGGGTCACCGACGTCAAGGCGGCAAGACGAATCCGACCTTGGAACTACAGTTTCGATTGGTGCCAAGAAAATCGACTCTACTTTGACCACCAATTTTACCCGCACGATGACAACAAATAGATGCTCCCCGGTTGATCCGCTTGGCATAAATATTGTTGCCCCGCAACAAGGGATACTGCCGAAGACGCAATTTGTGCGCCTGGCATTTACGGAATGTTTTGCGTTAGTTGTAGCGTGCTGAACGTAACAATCTTTTGAATCATGGTGCCAATTTGCTCATTAGCAAAGCCGACAGAGTTCAAAACAGTTTCCATCTCAATCCAGTTTGCCCCATCTCCTCCGTTCCATTGCCACTCAGGGAAAGCAAACCTGTCATGCAGATATTGCTCTAGCTTTACTGACGACCACGAGCCGTATTGTTGCCAAATTGACTCAAGGATCGCGACCTCGGCATCACTAAACCTGTCTAGATCATCTGTCGTTGAGTAGGGGCAATTAGGCACCAAATTTACGTACTGATGCTTTGCCTTCCTCTAGCGGGGCGAGGGAGCTGCTCGTGGCGTTTTTAAAGCGTACGCTGCTCAACTTAACGGCACCGCTCGCTGGCCCGCTCGATTATGCAGCTTTTTGCTGTGGTGTGTCTCAAACCCAAGTTAGCTAGATCTGTTTGATCTGTTTGATTTGTTAGACAAAATAATGGGCATCGGTAGCTTTGCGCTAGTTCGGGTTGGCGATAGCGAACAGTCACTGCGGTGCAAAATCACAGCTTTCGCCATCTTTGGGTGCCAAAACTCGCTTCGCAAGTCCAAGTGCGCGCGCGGCGGTCAAAACTTCAGTGCGCGTGCCGGGGCAGTGATCCAATGCCTCCAAGTGATTTGCGATGACGATACCGCTAAAAAGCTGCGCGGCTTCGATGACGGCTTTGCTGTCCATAATGATTTCACCGCCGACATCAAAGCGTGCGCCGCCGGCCGGTAGAAC
>JBBQBR010000154.1:0-6331 GCA_038317875.1 Lysobacterales bacterium | reverse complement strand
CAACATCAGGTTGCAAGCTGGCCAAGCATGCGCGCACGGGCTTGGATAAAATCGTGTCGCCTGCCAAATACAGCCTAGGTTCGCCAGGAAAATCAATAACATAACCTGATCCATGCGCCATAAAGCGCCCGATTAAGCCCTCCCCATGCAGGCAAGGAATTGCGCTTACGCGGCCTTCCAGTAATGCGCCGCTCGCCAAGCCCGTACTGGCATCAAATTGGGTGTCTAAGGGCACGACGTTAAGCCGCAGCTGGCGCAAATATGCCGCGTCGTCCGGCATGCAAAGCACCGGCGTATTGCGTGCGCGCAGCCAACGTACGGCCGCGCGATCTAAATGGTCAAAATGACCTTTTTGGCAATGCGTAATTAGGCAATGGCTAACGCTTTCTAGCAATGCCTCGGTGCCCCGTGGTAGCTCGACCGTTGGGTTGCGTCTTCGCTTGTGCGTGAAGTATTTCAGTGTCGGCAAAGCGCCCTGAGCACTCAGCATTGGATCGACCAAAATGCGATGTGCGCCCAGCTGTACCAAAATGGTGGCGTTTCGAATTTGCGTAATACGCATAAAGTAGCTCCGCTTTGAATGAGCGCTAGCGTGCGCGGCTGTGCGCGTGATAAATATGGCGTAATTAGCCACATATAGGACATTTTGTGCCAAGCCAGAAAATCGCGCTCTTGCTTTACCCAGGCTGTTTACCCGCCGGGCTATTGGCCTCGCAAGATTTGTTTATGGCGGCAAATTTACGGGCACAGCAGCGCTTGTTTGAGGTGACGCTAGTGGCGCATGCCAACGCACCAGTGCGCTGCGCGCATGGCTTGATGCTTAGTCCTACAGCAACTTTGACAGCTGAGGACTTTGATTCGTTGATCGTTCCCGGCTTTTGGGCCGATGGCGCAACGCAACTGATCGCCGCTTTAGGCGTGCACAAAGCATTGATCGCAGCCCTTGCAAAGTTACCGGTACGAACGCAGATTTTGAGCTATTGCACCGGCGTCAGCTTAGTCGCTAAAGCCGGTTTGTTACGTGGACAGAGTGCGACGGCAACGTGGTGGTTATCGGCGTATTTGCAGCAGCAATTTCCAGACGCTGATTGGCAGCTGCAGCGTGAAATCGTAAAAAGCGGACGTTTTGATACCGCCGCCGGGGTGCATGGGCATTTGCTATTGGCGCAATCGCTGGTGCGTGCTGCGCTGACGCCGAACCGTTACTTTGAACTCAAACAATTGATGGTGCTCGCGCGGCCCGAGCCGGTATTGCCCGCATTGCAAGCGCTAGATCTGATTGAGCAGTCCGCGCCATTGCTTCGTTCATTGACGCAATTGATTGAGCGTGCACCCATGCGGGGCAAGAATATCGAATCGTTGGCGGCAGGTTTGAATCTGTCGTCGCGCACGTTGGCGCGCAAAGTTCGCGCGGAAAGTGGCTATAGCCCGGGCGCATTCGTGCGGCTGGTCAAGCTCAAACAAGCAAGCGCTGAATTGATCAACTCACGCGCGAGCGTCGCGCAAATTGCCGCCAAATTAGGCTTTGCCGACGAATCTAGCTTTAGGCGAGCGTTCACCCTCGTGCTGGGCATTGCGCCTGCCAAATATCGCGAGCGCTTTCGAAATAAAGATTGAGGTGAAAGCACCCAGTCCAAACGCGCAATTTTTAGTCCCTTGCGCACTTGTTATATTTGATCGTGCTGGCTATGCAGCACTTGCCGCGCTTGCCCCTTAAGTTTTAAGGTTCCGCACTTCCTAAAGAACTGGCATCTGCACTATGCGCACCCCAATTTTGACGATCTCAATCGCGTTTGCTCTCGTTTCAATGGTTATCGCCAAGCCTGCGTTCGCCGAGCGTACCGACCCGGAGGCGCGTTGGGCGGCGTGGGAGCGTCAGCAGGCGATGACCACGGCGAGTGCTTTAACGGCGCTGCCGTGGCGTTCAATTGGGCCTTCGATTCAGGGCGGTCGTGTGGTCGATATTGAATCGGTGCCAAATCAGCCGTTTAGCTTTTACGTGGCCTTTGCCTCTGGCGGCATCTGGAAAAGCACGAATAACGGCCAGAGCTTTATTCCGCTCAGCGATGGCTTGCCGAGCATGATATCCGGTGATATCGCGGTGGATCCGAATGCTCCGGAAACGCTTTGGGTTGGCACCGGGGAGCCGAATGCATCACGCTCATCATATTCGGGTTTAGGCGTATTTCGCAGCATTGATGGCGGCAAGAGCTTTGAATCTAAAGGCCTGTTGGGCGCAGACCGGATCGCACGCATTTTGATTGATCCACGTAATTCCAAACGCATCTTGGTGGCGGTGCAGGGGCCGCTTTATTCGAAGGGCGGGATGCGCGGCGTTTATATTAGCGAGGACGCAGGTTTAAGCTGGAAGCAAACTTTAAAGACCGATAATGCGTGGAGCGGTGCAACTGAACTGGTATTTCACCCGACTAACCCGGACGTGGTTTACGCCGCCACCTGGGATAAACATCGCAGCGCTTGGGATTTTCGCGAATCGGGCGCGGGTTCGGCGGTTTATAAAAGTAGCGATGGCGGGTTAACGTTTCAAAAATTGCGGGCTTTTCCGAGCGGTGTTGGGGTAGGCCGCATTGGCTTAGCGGTTAGTGCTGCGAAACCGGATTGGATTTATGCCAGCATCGACCAACATGCACCGATGCCTGCGGCGCAGCGTGTTTTGGGCGATCAGCCGCTGTCACCGGCGCGCCTGAAAGCGATGACGAAAGCGGAGTTCTTAAGCCAAGACCCGGAGCAAATCGCGCAATTCCTAGAGGGTAGCGATTTCCCGACCACGCTTGATGCCGCTAAGCTGATCGAGTCGTTGAAATCCGGTGCGATCACGATGGATCAGCTGCGTGCGAAAATGCTCGACGGTGATGCATCACTATTTAACACGGACATTACTGGGCTGGAGCTGTATCGCTCGGAAAACGGCGGCGAGGCTTGGGAAAAGCGCCACGCAGAGCCCATTCGGGATTTGACTTATACCTATGGCTATTATTTTTCAAAGTTGGCGGTGGCACCTGACAACGCTGAGCAGGTCACGCTGTTAGGCATGCCGCTGGCGATTAGCGATGATGGCGGTAAAACCTTTTCGGGGCGCTTGAATAACGAAGAAGTACACGTTGATCACCACGCCTGGAAGATCGATCCGAATTTTCCAAATCGCATCTTGAACGGCAATGACGGCGGTGCGGATATTAGCTACGACGGCGGCGTGCATTGGAGCCGCTTTGACCGCCAAGCCGTTGGGCAAAGTTACGCCATCGCTTTTGATATGGCACAACCTTACAACATCTATACCGGGCTGCAGGACAATGGCACGGTCAAAGGCTCAAGCCGCTCAAAGCCTGATGATTTAGCGGCTTGGACTTTCGTAGGCGGTGGCGATGGCATGCAGATTGAAGTCGATCCGCGCGATAACTCGATTTACACTGGCTATCAATTTGGTAATTACAGCTATTCGGGCGGTGGCGAAGTGCGCCCGCGTGCACCAATGACGGAGCCGCTGTACCGTTTCAATTGGCAAACGCCGATTCGCTTGAGTAAGTTCAATGCTGACGTGCTTTATATGGGCGGCAACAAGCTGTTTCGTTCGCTCGACAAGGGCATAACGTTTGAGCCCATTAGCGGCGACTTGACCCGGTCTAAGCAGCGCGGCAACGTGCCGTATGCAACCATTACCGCGATTGCGGAATCGCCACAGCAATTTGGCTTATTGTGGGCGGGAACGGATGACGGTCAAGTTTGGGTAACAGCTGATAGTGGTGTAAGTTGGCGTGATGTCGGTAAAAACCTGCCGGATGCGTGGGTCACTGGCATTGAACCCAGCAAAAGCGCACGTTTTCGCGCGTATGCGGCTTTTAATGGCTATCGTACGGACGACCAGCGCGCGATGCTGTATGTCACTGAAGATTTAGGCCGCAGCTGGCGCGATATTGCCGCGGGATTACCGAATGTGCCGGTAAATGTGGTGCGCGAAGATCCGCAAAATGCCAACGTTTTATATGTTGGCACTGATCGTGGCGTCTATGCCACGTTAGATCGCGGCAAAAATTGGCAGGTATTAGGCAAAGATTTACCCAATGTGCCGGTGCATGATCTGCAAATACATCCGCGTGACCGTGAATTAATTGCCGGCACGCATGGCCGTAGCATTTGGGTTTTGGATGCGCTGCCGGTGCAGGAGCTGACCGATGCCGTGCGCAACGCCGACATTAGCGGCTTTTACATAGACGAAATCAAGTTTTCCCGCAGCTGGAAATCGGCACCGTCGCAATGGTTTGGTCACATGGCCGACAAGCCAGTGCAAGTGCTTAATTTTTATGCAAAATCGCCCGGAAAGGGCGTAGTCACGATCAAAACGGCCGCAGGCAAGCGGTTGGTAGAGCAAAGTTTTGACGCGCGCGCTGGTTTAAATCAGGTGAGCTGGGACTTATTGGTCGATCCCGCCAAAGCGCTGGAAGCAGAAGCGTCGGATGTCAAAACGCGTACCGAAAAAGGCGACATCAAACTGGACGAATCGGGCTTCATTAACGCCAAAGAAACGCCCTATGCGCAGGCAAAAAAATACGGCTGGCCACAATACATCCAACCGGGCGACTACATCGCGCGCTTCCAAATGGGCTCGGCAAGTTCAGACGTGAAATTCAGCGTCACCGCACCGAAAGCGTTGGAATCACGCGCGCCAGCGGTGCCCAAGGTTCGGGGAAAGTAGGTTTTTCATCAAAGTCAGCGCAATTTTGCCAAACTCGCAATCAGCTGCTTGATCGTCATCGCGCTGACGCCAACTGCAAGCGCAGTCGTCGCGGGTGTGGAGCGCGTTTCGCTGTGTACTAAGATGGATTGCGTCTGCCTGGGTGCCAGCGCTTTTGCCAGTGCCAACATGGGTTTAGCCATCGCTGGCAACGGGGTGCTGGTATTTTTTACTTCAATCAAATACGTGTTGCCGGCAAAAGGCAGTACAAAATCCACCTCTAGACCCTGCTGATCACGAAAGTAGTAAAGCTCACGCCGTAAACCGCGGTTAATTAATGTTTTTGCAAGTTCTGTAGCGACTATACCTTCGGTGATGGCACCCAAAAAGGGCGAGCGTTTAAGTTCGGATTGCGATTCAATTCCCAGCAGATGGCATATCAATCCAGAATCGGTAAAGTATATTTTAGGTGCCTTGATCAGGCGTTTTCCGGCATTTTCAAAATAGGGTGGCACCAACAAAATCAAGCCAGTCGTTTCCAACACGCTCATCCATTCGCCAATCGTTGGGATTGAAACACCCAAAGGGCTCGCTAAATCGGTGCGATTTAAGCTTTGCGCGTGGCGTGTTGCGAGCAGGCCAATAAAGCGCCGAAAGGTGCTTAAATCGCGCACATTGAGCAACGCACGCACATCACGCTCAAGGTAGGTTTGGATGTAGGAACTAAACCATAGCCTGCGATTGGCAGGTTTTGCCAGCACTTCCGGATAGCCACCGTTTAGCGATGTCACGAGTTCTGACTCTTCAATTGATAGCGGCAATAGCTGAAATATCGCCGCGCGCCCTGCCATAGATTCAACGACGCCCTGCATAAGCGGTGCTTCTTGAGAGCCGGTGAAAAACCACTGCCCCATTTTGCGCGGCTGCGCATCAATGCGTGTTCTGACGTAGGCAAACAGTTCGGGCGCATTTTGAATTTCATCCAAGATGACGGGAACAGCGAGTGCATCGATAAAAGCGCGTGGATCTGCACGCACGCGGGCAAGAACATCGGGATCTTCCAGTAACACATAGTTCGCTTGCGGCAGTCCGTGCTTTAACAAATACGTTTTTCCACACCGACGCGGCCCCGTCAGAACAATCGCCGGGAAGCCTTTAGCGCCAGATTTTATTTGCTTTAGCAGTAGGCGTGAAGTCTTTTTCATTTGAGTAATCTAAAGTGTTGCTTTAGAAAACTCAATATTAACTTTTCAGAATGCTGCTTATTTCGTGCGTTGGATTAGCGTGCGCCAGCCGTGCCTAAGGTGCGGAGCGCAGCAAGTGCCAAGGTGCGGAGCGCAGCAAGTGCGTGAAATTCGTCATTCCCGCGCGCTTTTGCCGGGAATCTAGTTTGCTCAAGGCCTATGGTGCCTGGAATCCCGATAAAAACATTCGGGGGTGACGGTTGTGTTGCAAAATAGGCGCTCATGCCCCAGTAGGGCAATAACGCTTAAACTCCGCAGCAAAACGAATCAATCGAAAACGATCAGGCCAGCGTGCCTATACCGGAGATTTTATGGCCCAACTTCCTATTTTAGAATTCCCCGACGCGCGTTTGCGCAACCAAGCCGTGTCGATCACTGAATTTACCCCGGCGCT
>JBBQBR010000153.1:0-6360 GCA_038317875.1 Lysobacterales bacterium | reverse complement strand
TATCCATAACTTGCAGCATGATTTGCCGCTCTGCCATGCGCATGACATCGGCTGTAAATTCTGCCTCTTTCGCAGCCGCCTTGGCTTCCATCGCGGCAACAACGCGCTCTTGCATTGCTTCCCAGTCTAATTCTGGGTGCTCTTTCAGCTCCTGCACTGCGTCAAAATCCAAACCGTATTTGGTGCTCAGCTCTTCATTCAAGCCTTGCAGATTCCACTGCTCGTCCACGCTTTGCGCAGGCACAAACTTCAAAACGGCCTCACGCATGACGTCTACGCGCTGCTCGGCGATGGTGGCGGAAATATCGTCCGCATCCATCAGCGCATTGCGTTCGCCGTAAATGGCACGGCGCTGATCGTTGGCAACGTCATCAAAATCGAGCAGGTGCTTACGAATATCAAAGTTATGCGCCTCAACTTTACGCTGAGAATTCTCAATCGCGCGGTTGACCAGTGCGTGTTCGATCGATTCGCCCGGTTTCATACCCAAACGCTGCATTAAGCTGCTCAGGCGTTCGGCGGCAAAAATACGCATCAACTGATCATCAAATGCCAAATAAAAGCGCGAGGAACCCGGATCCCCTTGGCGGCCGGAGCGGCCACGCAGCTGGTTGTCGATACGTCGGCTTTCATGGCGCTCGGTGCCAATAATGTGCAACCCACCCGCGGCTTTGACTTGATCGTGGCGCTTTTGCCACTCTTCTTTGACAGCTTGCTTTTGACTTTCACTGACGTCTGTAGGCAATGCATGAAGCTCAGCTTCTAAGCTACCGCCCAAGACGATATCGGTACCGCGCCCGGCCATATTGGTCGCAATCGTGACTGCAAATGGACGACCCGCTTGCGCGACGATGATGGCTTCGCGGTCATGCTGTTTCGCATTCAGCACTTCGTGTTTGATCGATTTTTCCGCCAATGCTGCGGACAGCTCTTCCGATGATTCGACCGAGGTCGTACCGATCAAAATAGGCTGGCCTTTGGCGTTGCGTGTCAAAACATCTTCGATAATAGCGTTGAACTTATCGCCCTTGTTCAAAAACACCGAATCCTGGGCGTCTTTACGCACCATCGGGCGGTGCGTTGGAATGACGACACACTCAAGGCCGTAAATCGATTGGAACTCGAATGCTTCGGTGTCGGCGGTGCCGGTCATGCCGGAAAGCTTTTTATACATTCGAAAGAAGTTCTGGAAGGTAATCGACGCCAGCGTTTGGCTTTCACGCTGGATCGGCACGCCTTCTTTGGCTTCCACCGCCTGATGCAATCCTTCGCTCCAGCGGCGCCCGGCAAGCGTACGGCCGGTAAATTCATCGACGATAATCACTTCGCCATTGCGCACAATGTATTCTTTGTCGCGCAAAAACAAAGTGTGTGCGCGCAATGCCGCGTTCAAGTGGTGCACGATCGATAAGTGGCGCGGGTCGTAGAGGCTTTCTTCTGCCCCGATTAAACCCATCTTTACAAGGATTGCCTCGGCATTTGCCATACCATCTTCGGAAAGGTGCACTTGCTTACCCTTCTCATCAACCCAAAAATCACCCGTTGCTTCTTCATTCTCTTGGCGTGTCAGTTGCGGCACGACGCGATTCACCTTGACGTAAAGCTCTGGCGATTCATCGGATGCGCCGGAAATAATCAACGGCGTGCGGGCTTCATCAATCAAAATTGAATCGACTTCATCGACAATCGCAAAATTGAGCTCGCGCTGCAGTCGGTCGGCTTTGTTCATCGCCATATTGGTGCGCAGATAGTCAAAGCCGTATTCGTTGTTGGTGCCGTAGGTAATGTCGCACGCGTAAGCCGCGCGCTTTTCGTCCATCGCCTGATTCGGCACGATGACGCCAATCGTTAAGCCCAAAAACTCATACACCGGCCCCATCCAACGTGCATCGCGACGCGCCAGATAGTCATTGACGGTGACTAAATGCACGCCTTTACCTGACAATGCGTTGAGATACACCGCCAACGTCGACATCAGCGTTTTACCTTCACCGGTGCGCATTTCAGCAATTTTGCCGGTGTGCAAAACCATACCACCAATCATTTGCACGTCGTAATGACGTAAACCAAGGACGCGAAACGCAGCCTCTCGACAGCAAGCAAAGGCTTCCGGAAGCACGGAATCAAGCGCTGCACCTTTTTCAATGCGCGCCCGAAACTCTAAGGTTTTTGCTTTGATCTCAGCATCGCTTAGCGCCTTAATTCCCGCCTCAAGCGCGTTGATTTTCGCCACCGCCTTGGACATGGTTTTAACGAGTCGGTCGTTACGGCTGCCGAAAATTCTTGCGAGAAATGCTTGGATCATAGGGGCGTTCTTATTAGCAGAAGTTGTATTTGATGGTGCGTCTTAGCAAACACAGGTTTTAATTGTGCTTTATGCCTTGGCAAAACAAACGCCGGGCGGTAGTACCGTCCGGCGCGCGCGATTGTGCAGATGTGGTGCTGAATCTAGGGCAATTCAAGCGCTACGATTCAGCAATATTGCCAATATCGGTCTGAAAATCAGCGAATTGCGGAAACAAATTCGGATGGATTGATCAACTTATTGTCATACAAAACCTCTAAATGCACGTGCGAACCGGTCGATCTTCCGGTGGAACCCATCTTGGCAATCAACTGACCCGGCGTTACCCGATCTCCAACGCTGACTAGATTTTGCGAATTGTGCGCATAGCGGGTTTCGTAACCATTGCCGTGATCAATCTCAACGACGTTGCCGTAGCCAGGGCGTATGCCGTTCCAAGTAACCACGCCCGCAGCCACAGCAATCACGTCAGTGCCATAAGGGCCAGGGAAGTCCACGCCCGGATGAAAACTAAAGGAACCATTGATTGGGTCGACGCGATTGCCGAAGCCTGAGGACGAATAGCCTGAACGCACGGGCATTCCTTTAGGCATCATGCTGGCGTCCAAATTTTTGTCTAGCAGCATCGATTCTAATAAGTTGAGCTGCTGATCTTGTGATTCAAATTGGCGGCGCAATGTCGAAACCGTGCGACCAAATTCACTGCTGAGGAAGTCAGCATTATCTTCCCCTTGTTCTGGCCCACCCATTGCGGGAGTAGAACCGAAATTAAATTCACCATCATCAAGCTTGCCAATTTTGGTTAGGCGTGACCCCAGTGAATCGAGCCGACTCGCATGCGCTTGTAGCTCACCGATTTGCATTGCCAGCGCATTTAAATCGCGTTTCGCTTGCTCTTGCGTTTGATTGAGTGCCAATGCTTGGCCGTTGAGCTGGCCGCGTAAGCCGGTTAACTGCGAGCGCGTTACTCCTTGCGCATCGCCAAATAAGCGCCCGACCATAAAACTAGAGCTAACCAAAGCGCTTAACACGAGCGCCGCTGCGCAACCGAATAACAACTGCACAGAACGCTTGCTAAGTTCAATTGTTTTCGGGGTTTTGAACGGTTTGCCGATTAGAATCAAATTCATGCGCTGTATCAACTTTTGTAGAGCGCTCAGACATTTAGGGTTGTCCAAACACTGTGACTAAAAAAATTCGTAACCCCACTACCGACTTCGGTTCCCCGCTAGGCACTCACTTCGAAAAGCTCCCTGGCTTTCTCGAAATGCTGGCACGCGTGGAGTCCTACACCGAACTGGGGGAACGATTGAGCGTAGGTTTGCCGCCTTCGATCCGTGCGCATGTACGCTTCGCCAGTATCGATGGGCAAAATCTCCGCTTCCTCGCTGATTCCTCAGCATGGGCTACAAAACTTCGCTTGTTATCTGACACCGTTATCGCTTTGGCCCATAGCCACGGCTACCCCAGTGTTACTACGCTTGCTGTTCGGGTGCGGCGTATAGGAAGTTCATACTGAAATTTTGGTGGCACCAAAAATTCAAACTAACTAGACGTTTACTAACACACACCAACGAACAACTCGCTTTGAAGCCTTATTCAATTCCAACTTATTAACTCAAACTTCTTAAACTCAATATTTTTGCTGAAACTTTTTTAGATTTTAGGTTTATGAAAATTTATAAGACGTGCTGAGGGTGTCCGAATACAGTAGGTGCAATTCCAGCATCGGCAAACGTCACTTCTTCCCAAGCCTGCGGCTGCGCTTTCAGTGCGCGCACTAACTTGTTATTTAATGCATGTCCGCTTTTATGCGCACTTAAAGCACCTAAAATTGGTTTGCCCAGCAGGTACAAATCACCCACCGCGTCAAGAATTTTGTGCCGTACAAATTCGCTTTCGTAGCGCAGACCATCTTCGTTCAACACACGATAGTCATCCAATACGATGGCGTTGGCCATGCTGCCGCCTAACGCCAGATTGCGCCCACGCAAAACTTCAATGTCGCGCATAAAACCGAAGGTTCGTGCACGGCTGACTTCTCGCACGAACGATGTTTTAGCAAAATCGAGCGTTAGCTTTGAAGCCTGCGGCGCAATAGCTGGGTGATCAAATTCGATGTTAAAGCCGATTTTAAAGCCGTTATGCGGCTCAAGCCGCGCCCACTTGTCGCCTTCACGCACTTCAATCAACTTTTTGATGCGAATGAAGCGCTTCGGCGCTGATTGCTCAGCAATGCCGGCGGATTGAATCAGAAACACAAAAGGCCCAGCGCTACCGTCCATGATCGGAACTTCAGCAGCACTTAGCTCGATGACGCAGTTATCAATTCCCAAACCAGCCAACGCACTCATTATGTGTTCGACGGTAGCAACGCGCGCAGTGCCATTACTTAAAGCGGTACAAAGCGAGGTATCGACTACCAAATGCCCAGCAGCAGGAATACAGACCGCAGGCGTCAAATCCACACGCTTGAACACAATCCCATGATCCGCTGGCGCTGGCTTGAGCGTCATATAGACCTTTTGCCCTGAGTGCAGGCCTACGCCGGTTGCGCTAATTTCCGTTTTGAGTGTTCTCTGACGAAGCATTCTTTTCGGGGCCAACTGTTAAGGGTTAAAAAGCAGGGATTAAATTTAGTCGTCGCTATATGCGCTAGCGCACATACACCCCTAAAGTTTGGGGGAACAATTATGGCGAAATCATAGCACGTTGAATTGTCATTCTCACCTGAACTGATGCAATAAAACGACGATCTGTTGTATTTGCGCCACAATGCACACGATTCAAGGCTATCTTTAGACAAAATGAAGGCTTTAAGCTGCGTTTGAAGCGGCTAAATGCGAAAAAGGCGTGAAATTTCACTACGGCGCGCGACTTTCCGCAGCTTCGAAAAAGGGCACGGGCTGACCCACTTCAAAGCTGCGCTTCCACTGCGCGAGCATCGCACGGGACTCATCACCGACGCGTACCTGGGGAAATGATGCCAGCTGCCCCTCCTTGATTTCACGTTCACTGACGCTTTTTTCCGCACTTTGGAACGCCTTGAGCAAGTCCTTATGCTGATTCAAGGCCTCTAATAAATACGCGCGGCCAAAATAACTGGTCTCAAAATCGCCGCCACACCCAAATGAGGCACGATCACCGCGCGCGGAGGTCATTACCACTGTTTGCGGGCCGGATAGTGCGTCCAAATAGCCGCCCGAGTAACACGCAGAAACCAAGATCACACGTCGCCGAATGCCGGCTTGCGCTAACGCACGCGCCAAGGTTGTTGGCGTAATTTGATTCAGCGCCAAAGGCGCTAGATGCAGCGCAAATTCGTGCGTAGCGCTCCCGTGGCTGGTTAGAAATAAGAACAAAATGTCTTCGTCTAAGTCCATCTTTTGCGCCATTCCTTTCAGGGTGGCGCGTAAATTGGTCAAACTTGCTAGCGGGTAACGCGTGGTCGTGCGCGGATGGTTGACCAAAATTTGCGTATGTTTCGCAGCGCCGAAGCGCTGCTCAAATAATGCCTTGGCATAAACCGCTTCATTTAGAAAAGTATTTTCGCCGCCGTCGCCCGCCATGGCTAGCACAAACAATTCTGCGGTTCCCTTTTTGGATGGCTGTAGCGTACTGAGCGCCGTTTCGACCATGCTGCGCTGCGCATACATCACCGCCTCCGGATCGAACTCAACTTTCGGTTCAATCAATGCGGCTTCTTCTGCGTAAAGCCTGTCCTCATCTAAATTCACGTAGCGCGGGTAATCGATGCGCAAAGGCCCCACGGTAGGCCATAGCGTCAGCGCCGCGAAAATCACGCTCAAGCTAAGGCGCCTGACCGGCGTTGCACCGACGTTGACAAAACGCAGGCCTTGGTAGCTAGCAAAGAGCCACCACGCTAAGCAAACAGGCAACAAGTAGGCCGTGTAGTTAGCACTTTTTACGGAAAGATTTAACTGGCTCGCGCTGACTGTCCAAAACGCGCCAATCAACCATTGCGCGACTAACAATAAGCTGGCGAGCGAAAATGCCGCTTGTGCCCGACTGGCTAACATCAAAAACGCGGTACC
>JBBQBR010000152.1:0-6387 GCA_038317875.1 Lysobacterales bacterium | reverse complement strand
CCCAACTGAATTGATGGCCCAGACCGATATTAATTACAGTGTTGGCTGGATTAACCACCCGCGACGCGCAGCCCGCGACGTAGCCGCCTTCGATCGTTGCGGGTGCGGCAAATGTATAAATCTGATCCGCGTCCATCAGATACGTACCCTGCACGATTTTGATCGATAGCGGCGCATCGGTGGCGATCTGCCCCAAATTCAACGCGGCTTTGAGCGTGGTGACATCGTTTACGCACAGCGTTAAGGCATGTGCCGAGGGCAGTGCGGCTACCGAGCTAATCAGCGCTAGGGCAAATCGAAGACTGTAGCTAAGTTTAGTGCGCATGACAGACTCCGAAGTTGCCCCGTGAGTGGGGCTAGTGTCTATAGAACGCTGGGGTTTCGGGGAACCGAACAGGAGTGTGCAAAATTTTGGGTGCGAGAGAAACCAGCGTTACCTGGGCGTATGCAATGCGCCCCATGCAAAATGCAATACCCATAACCGGCGGGCTTTCAACCTGACCGGCGCGCGTTCTGTATGAGATACGCTTTAGCGCATCAGCAATATTTTGATCGGCATGGTCGTGAAGTTTGCTGCTAACGCGCCGAAATTACAGACGCGCACCGTTACCACGTTCGTAGCTGGCACGTTCAAAGCAGTCACCGTCATTTTGAAGGGCAATAGCCCACTTACACCAATCGCCAAAATCGGGTAGTCGCCAATCACGGCCCCAGGCGCGTTAATGGATTGATCGACACAGACGTCCGGATTCAAGGTAGCCGAGATCGACGCCGATATTTCGGCGCCAGCCAGATCAATCACCTTGACGCTGTGATCCAAAATTTCCGAACTTTGCACCGCGTTAACCGCGAGCTGGGCATTGCCAATACTGCCGCTGGAGATATCTGCGCTGGTGATCGAAAAGTTAGCAATTTTGGCGCTGTCGACCGCGCTATCGGCCAGCGCGGCATTGGTCACGGCCGCTGCCGCTATTTTGGCCGGAATAATCGCGCCTGCGGCGATGGTACGGCTGGAAACCGCACCGGTGACAATATTGGGCTCGGCAATACTGCTGTTGCCAACGCCTTGGGCGGTCGCGGCGAACTGCGCAAAACTGGCCACTTGTGCGTAGGGTGTTGGGTCAATGGGTGTCGAAGGTAAAAGCGTGGTGAACGCAGCACTACTGGCACCTGGACGCACGCTAATTTTGAGCAAGGTATCGGCACCGCCAAAACTATCTTGAAAATCCAGGCGCGTGGTGAATACACCGCGCACGACATTGAGATCATCGACCTGTATTGCGTTGCCAATGCCAACATTGTTGCTATCGGTCAGTTGAAACTGAAAGTCGTACGCGCCGCTGGCGGGGCTGCCGGTATCCTGTAAGGTGCCTTGGTAGTTTAAAACGGTGGAAATGGCAAGGGCGTTGCTTGTCAGCAAAGTAGCGGCGATGAGTGTGGCAATAGCATTAATTTTCATGAATTTTGTCCAAATTTTAGATGGGGGCATAACGGTTTATTAGTTCTCAAAGCCGTTCTGAAACAGCGCGTCCACCACCGTTGGCTCTGATGCCGGGTGAAAGCCGCTGATTAGCTGGAAACTGCCACCGGAAGCAGCGCCCGCCGCCGCCTGGCCCAGCGTGACTACGGCGGTAAAATTGGGCGCGCCAGCCACCGCGCCGCCACCACCAGCAATGCTTTGTTTCGTCAGCGTGTAGGTGCCGCCGCTGCTGTCGGCGACGGCGGTACTAGGGTTGTGTAGCAACATCGCCGCACTGAGCAGCGCGCACGGAACGCTATAATTTCGCATCTGGATTTCTTTGGTTTTTTTGAGGTTTGAGCGGCTAATTGAAGCCATTGGTACTAACTAAAACGCCAGCCAACGTCAAAAACGAACGAGCGATGCAAAAGATAGGTGCATTGGCCGATGCCACACCCACATTTTAGGGCTGCGGCTGTGGCAATTTTTAAGACTGCGCATGGCTGATCCGTCTGCAAGCAACGCATTGGCGGGAATTTGGCAGATCATAAAATCACTGCCTCTGCCTCTGCCGCTGCATCACAAGCCGTTCCCGCTGAAATCAACACGCTCGCAATCAATCCGTTAACGCTAGACCAAGATTGCGCAACCGCTGGCGTAAACGCTTCGCCCAGGCCGGTTTGCAAGGCTCCTAGCAAGGCTTCGCCAAAGGTGGCATCGTGCGCATCCCGCACGCCAAGCTGCTGTGGCGCTCGCCTAAGTTTTGTAAGGCTGTAATCAAAATCGCCATGTCGTCTAACTTGGCTACCGCGATACCAATCATGCGCATAAGCTTTTCGTCTTGGACGCTCATATCGGCTTTGAACAAGCGCTGTAGGCTAGGGTCTAAGGTGTGCAGGTTGCAGTAAAACAGCTCCGCCGCAGCGGCTGCGATCACTGTGACGGCTGGCCAAGATTTTTGCACGACGGGAATGGCATGTGCTTGCATAGGGTTGCCTTCTTGGATGTTGTTATGAATTAACTTCGGAACTGCTGAGTTACCAAGGCTTGCCGCGAGCTAACTTGCCGATTGAGGGCGCTTTGCAGCAAAAGCGAACTTTTGTTGGCAATCTAATTTCGTCAAACCAAACCAAATGAAACGGAGTCCGCAGACTTGTTTGCCTTGACAGGTTAGATTGTGCGGCTAACGCAGCACTGGCAAAAAATTGTGCCGCTAACGCAGCATTAGCAAAAAATTGTGCCGCTAACGCAGCATTAGCAAAAAATAGTGCCGCTAACGCAGCATTAGCAAAAAATTGTGCCGCTAACGCAGCACTGGCAAAAAATTGTGCCGTTAACGCAGCACCGGCAAAAAATTGTGCCACCACAGCAACACTGGCATAAACTCAAGCGCAAATAGCCCGGTTAAAACAGCATGTCCTTACGAAAAAAATTAGCCGAATTCGGCTTTGAAAGTAATGAAGACTATGATTTTGCCGTGCGCACATTACTGGAATCAGAAAACAGCTCGGTGCGTACCGCTGAATTAGTCGGCGCGGTAGCACGTCGTAAAACAGCTTTTGCCCACGCCTTGGGCTTGGCGTTGGCCTATCCGCATCGCCTCTATCACGACTTTACCCGCCAGCAGGTAGCGGAACCAGCGGCACCGACGCGGGATGAAGATGACGAAAACATCGATACGGGCGACCGCCGTGCCGCCGTGCCGCTCAATGCCTTCGAGCGCATTTTGACCGAGGCCTGCGCCTTCAGCGAATCCAGTCGCACCCTGCTGATTCTCGATCAGCTGCAGGCCTGCGACTTTGCGGATCAGCTCCGGCTTTTTCAGTTTATCCAAAGTGGTATTTGGAGCGAGCGCGGCGGCACGGTAATCGCGCATCGGCGCAACTTGTTGGTGCTGCTTATTTCCAACGAGGCGCTATATCACTCGCTGCAAAAATGCAGTTTCCGCATTTTTACCGATGCAAGCGCTGGCGTATTCGACTTCAAGCCAGAAGATTTTGGTTTGGGCGCGAACACCCAAACGTTAATCGACGCCTTCGCAGCCTTGTTTGATGCGCTGCACTGCCAGCCCACACGTGGCGAGTTTGAGCGTATTTTGCGCGACTGCGAAGCACGGGTGCGCACCGCCGAACAGCTGCGCATCTGCGTGTTTGGCCGGATTGAAAATCTAGATCGCGACGCACTTTATGACACCTCGCTATTGCCCGTCATTAATCGGCTATTGCATGAACTAACCGAACTGCTTGGCATTGAAGTCGTATCCTTGAGCGCCAATAGTCAACCTTACGAAAATTCGACGCCCACATAATTAAGGCACACCCAATCTATGCAAGATTCTTACGACTATGAATGGCTGAGTGATCTGCTCAACGAACTCAACCTAAGTGTCAGTGCCGCACACGTACATGGCTCCCTGGTCGGATATGTGTGCGCCGGGGGCGAGATGCACGCCCGCGCGACCCTAGATGAAGCGCTGAGCCAAGAACACGATGGCATCGTCGCACCTAGCACACCGGTTGCACACTGGATCGCAATCGTTTTGGATGAGCACGATTTAGAGCTGCCCGATGGCACTGAAAGCGAGCTTGATGGCTTCGCCCAGGCGACGATCAAGCTGCTTGCGCAAGCAGAAATGCGCTTCGAACTATTATTGCCCGACGATTTGCACGATCTGAGCGAACGCTCTGATGCCTTGACGCAGTGGTGCAGTGGCTTTTTAGGCGGCCTGGGTCTGGGCGGCTTCAATCAGGAAAAAAAGCTCAGCAAAGAGGCGCGCGAAGGCTTGCGTGATTTGGAGCGAATTGCCCGTACGGAAATAGAGCTTGACGATGACGCCGAAGGCAACGAAACCGCGCTGATGGAGCTCGCCGAATTCGCCAAAATCACGGCATTAATGCTGTATCTGGAAATTGCCACGACGGCAGCCCAAGCACGGCCAAAAAAGGCAGCGTTACCGGCGCACAAGACGTTGCAATAGGCGCTTGCAATGCTTCAGCTGGTTTAGTCAACTTTCCAGTGTGATTTCCATCAAAATTGCACTATTGGCCGCAATCCCCAGGTTCGTGCCCGTCGGTAACGTTTGCCACGCCAAGGTCGCTTTCGGCAAAGTGAATTTAGATCCATTGATCTCTAAAACTGCAGGCGTGGCGGCGCTGTAAATCGCCACGACCTTCGCGTTAGCAGTTTCGACGTGATGCATGCCATAAGTGCGCCGCATTTGCGCCTTACGTTTTGAGGCCGGATTCCCCACACGCAGCATCAAATTTAGATCTTGCACAGGCGCATCCAGCAGCGTGCAGTGCACTGGTGTTGCACCACCAAACGCGAGCGGCGCGCTGCGCTCGGTTAGATCAATCACATCAGCGTCCATACTTAAACGCACCGCGCCGCTCAGAATCACAAGCCAGCGCTGCACGCCCTCAAAATATGAAAAAGCCCCATCACTGGCAACTTCGGCGACTGAAATGCGCCAAATCCACTCGTCTGCATCGGGCCAAGCGATCAATTCGCGCGTGACGCCACCGCCATTGCGCCAGGGAATTGCCGCAATCGCGCTGAGTGGAATCACATTCCAACTCACGCGCGATCACTGCTTTGCTTGGTTCGCCCGAGTGCAAAATACGTCACCGCTAGTGCCAGCGTTACCAGCACCACGATCATCGTGGCCAAAGCATTAATTTCCGGGCTTAAGCCCAAGCGTACTTTTGAATAGATTGCCATTGGCAGCGTGGTCGCACCAGGGCCTGAGGTAAAACTCGCCACAACAAGGTCATCCAAGGACAAAGTAAACGCCAGTAGCCAACCGGCAATCAACGACGGCGTGATGAGCGGCAGCGTAATTTGCATAAAAACGCGCCAAGGCTTCGCACCTAAATCCATCGCGGCCTCTTCTAAGCTGTCATCCATTTGGCTTAAGCGCGACTGCACAACCACGGTCACATAACAGCTGCATAAGGTGACGTGCGCGATGGTAATCGTACCCAATCCCCGTTCGGGCCAGCCAAAAGCGCTTTGCAAAGTAACGAATAGCAGCAGTGCCGATAGGCCCAACATTACCTCCGGCATCACCAACGGCATGGACGTCAATGCCGTCAACAGCGTGCGGCCGCGAAATCGTCCTAAGCGTGTTAACGCTAAAGCGGCTAACGTTCCGACGATCACGGCCAAGCTGGCAGAAAGGGTCGCTACGATTAACGAGTTTTTTGCAGCACTCATCAGTCCCTCGTTGCTTAATAACTCGCCATACCACCGGGTTGAGAAACCGCCCCACACCGACATCATTTTATTTGCATTAAACGAATAAATGATTAACCAGGCGATCGGCAAATATAAAAAAGCGTAACCAAAGGCCAAGCTAGACAATAGAAACCAGTTACGTTTCACTTAAGCGCGCCTTTTTCCAGAAAAATAATTATTTTGCACGTATTCAAAAACAAGCAGCGGCAATACTATCAACACCAGCATCGTTATTGCAATCGCGGACGCCAACGGCCATTGGGTATTCGTAAAAAACTCATTCCAAATAACTCGTCCAATCATCAAACTGTCTGGGCCACCCAAAATGTCAGGGATTACAAACTCACCCAGGGTTGGGATAAATACAAGCATCGAACCTGCAACGATACCGGGCATAGCGAGCGGCAAGGTAACTTTGAAAAATGCTTTCAAGGGTCTGCAGCCTAAGTCTGCTGCGGCCTCAAGCAAGGTTAAATCCATTTTTACCAAGGTTGCCACCAAAGGCAGCACCATAAATGGCAGATAGCCATAAACAATGCCTAGATAAACCGCCCAATCAGTATTTAAAACATGCAGCGGCGCGCCAATTACCCCAACACTTAGCAAAATATTATTAATAATGCCGGAATCTTTTAACATTCCCAGCCAGGCATATGTTCTTAAAAGTGACGATGTCCAAAACGGCAATACCA
>JBBQBR010000151.1:0-6404 GCA_038317875.1 Lysobacterales bacterium | reverse complement strand
TGGCTGCGCTCAAATTACCGGCGGGCGTAACACTTGAATTCACCGGCAGCAGCGATGCGGCCAGTTCGGCTGCACTAGAACTGGCGAAGCACTGCGGCATCGCCCTGTTGCTGATCTCGGTATTACTGGCATTTGCGCTGGGCACACGTCATGCGGCGTTGGTGCTGCTGAGTACACCGTTCGCCTTGATCGGCGGGCTCATCGTGGCTTGGTTTACCGGAAAATTGCTCAGCATAGGCGCGCTGGTCGGTTTTGTGACGTTATTTGGCATCGCCGCACGCAACGCCATTTTGCTACTGGCGCATTTTGATCATAGCGACGACGCGGCTGACCTAATCTCGAAAGGCCAACGCATGCTGGCCGCCACGCACGCGCGCTTCACACCTATTTTCTTGACCGCATTGGTCACTGCACTGGCGCTGGTTCCCTTAGCGCTGGAAAGTGGCGAAGCCGGACGCGAAGTGCAAGGGCCCATGGCGCAGGTTATTTTGGGCGGGCTGGTTACATCGACGCTTTTGAACTTACTGATATTTCCATGGTTACTGGCGTATTTCGGCACCCCAGGTAAAGGCGGCGGGACTGTTTCCCCGCCGCCGCTTATCTAGCCAGCTTGTCTAGACCAAAGCCTTATTCAGGCCGCGAATATTTGTCGCATTCCGCGCGCAGTAAATCGACAAACGCAGCAACCGTCATCACTCCCAAATCTTCGCCGGTGCGCTTGCGTACGCTAATCGAGTGCGCCTCGACTTCGCGAGCGCCTGCAACCAGCATGTAGGGAATTTTGCTGAGCGTATGTTCGCGCACTTTGTAGCCGACTTTTTCATTGCGCAAATCGCTAATCGCGCGGAAACCATCGGCTTTGAGCTGCACGGTAACGGCTTTGACATAGTCCGCTTGCGCATCCGTGATTCCCATCACCGCAACTTGTTCGGGCGCTAACCAAGCGGGTAATGCGCCTGCATAGTTTTCGATCAGAATGCCGATAAAGCGCTCGAGCGAACCTAAAATTGCGCGGTGCAGCATGATTGGCGTTTTACGGCTGGAATCATCCGACACGTATTCCGCGCCCAAACGCGCGGGCATCGACGGATCGACTTGGATCGTGCCGCACTGCCACGGCCGGCCTAAGCTGTCTTTTAAGGTGAACTCGATTTTCGGGCCATAAAACGCGCCTTCACCGGGTTGCAGATGATAGTCAATGCCCTGACTTTCCAACGCGTGTGTCAGCGCCGCTTCAGAGCGATCCCAGTCTGCATCGCTACCGACGCGCTTTTCTGGCCGCGTGGACAGCTTGTAGATAATTTCGGTAAAGCCGAAATCGGCATAAACTTGGCGCAGCAATTTCACGAAATCGACCACTTCGGCCTGGATTTGATCTTCGGTGCAAAATACGTGGCCATCGTCTTGGGTAAAGCCGCGCACGCGCATGATGCCGTGCAGCGCACCGCTGGCTTCATTGCGGTGGCACGAGCCAAACTCGCCGTAGCGCAGCGGCAAATCGCGATAGGAATGCAGGCCCGCGTTATAGATTTGGACGTGGCCTGGGCAGTTCATCGGCTTGACCGCATATTCGCGGTTTTCGCTGGACGTGGTGAACATGTTTTGCGCGTAATTATCCCAATGGCCGGATTTTTCCCACAGGCTGCGATCCAAAATCTGCGGCCCGCGCACTTCCGCATAGCCATTGTCGACATAGACCCGGCGCATATATTGCTCAATCACCTGCCAGAGCGCCCAGCCTTTCGGGTGCCAGAAAACCAAACCCGGCGCTTCTTCTTGCATGTGGAACAAACCGAGCTGCTTGCCGATTTTTCGATGGTCACGCTTTTCTGCTTCTTCCAGCTGATGCAAATAGGCTTCCAAATCTTTTTTGTTCAACCAAGCCGTGCCATAAATACGCTGCAGCTGCTCGTTTTTCTGATCTCCACGCCAATACGCACCGGCCACTTTCATCAGCTTAAAGGCGCCTAATTTATTGGTATTCGGCACGTGTGGGCCACGGCAGAGATCTTCAAAATCACCCTGCCCGTAAAGCGTTATTTGTTCGCCAGCGGGAATAATGTCGTCGATAATCAACGCCTTAAAGTTTTCACCTTTGGCCTTGAAGACCTCAATTGCGGCGTCACGATCCAGCACGCGCCGGTGCAGCGGCAGCGCTTGCTTGACGATTTTCTGCATCTCCGCTTCAATGGCGATTAAATCGGCTTCAGCAAACGGCAATTTGCGGCTAAAGTCATAATAGAAGCCATTTTCCACCACAGGGCCAATCGTGACTTGGGTTTCCGGGTACAAACGCTGCACCGCTTGCGCCAGCAAATGCGCAGTCGAATGGCGCACCACGTCCAGCGCATCGGCGTGTTTTTCAGTCACAATTTCAAGCTTGACGTCGCAATCAAGCACATAGCTTAAGTCGACCAAACGGCCGTCCACTTTTCCCGCAAGCGCTGCTTTCGCAAGCCCAGGGCCAATACTTAAAGCAAAGTCAAAAATCGATAGCGGCGCCTCAGGGCTGCGCTGCGAGCCATCGGGCAGGGTAATTACGGGCATAAATAGATCCTAGAGTTAAGTCTCGCGTTAGCGAAATGATCGTGTGTTAGTTCAGAAAAGTCGGGCACAAAAAAAGGCCGCGCGGGCCTGTGTAGATGCTGACGGGCAGCATTCGGCGTAGCGGCTTAGGTACTAATTGTTTAAGTTTGTAGTTGCCATGTCGCACCTATTTGCCCGCGTGTATCACGCTAGACACCCTTTCTGGATAGGCAGCTAAGCTATCAAAGTAAATCGTTGAGTTCAATCTATTCGTCGGACGAGCGCAAACCCTTTTGTTTGTCCGGTAGTTCGTCCGTTAACAATAGATCAATCTGTGCTTTGAGGCGAAGTTTGTCATGCTCATACAAAGGTGTAGGCACGATCAACCAAGCTTTGCGTCCATTTGACAGGCGCACCGGAATTTGATCCGCATCACCGAATGACGGCTGCGCTGCAAGCTGAGAGGCGCTAGCCACCGACATGCTCGGCGCATTGGAACGCACGGCTTGCTGGGAATCACCTCGATGGTGCTGCGGCTGAGCATCAGTCCGCATCGGTTTTGCTCGATCCGGAAATGCGCTATTTGCTTGTGACGATAAAGTTGCTTCTTCTTGGTCTGATTGAGCTTGCGCTAAAGCACCTTGTTTTTCAGAAGTAAAGGATACGTCGCTGTAGATATCGGCAAACGCTGCTGATTCTTTGAAGACCTCAGTAAAAACAACCGCCGTCGCTGCACCGAAACCCTGGCTAATAAGGGAAAAGCGCAAGTTGGCGTCCGAGGGCATATGCTCGGGGAATTGCTGCAAAATAGCTTCGAACGCAGCGGGCATACGCATCCATTTTTGCCGCAATTGGCTTTTCAACGCTTCATCAGGCGCGAACTGGTATTGCTCAACGTCGCGACTAACTGCTAAGTAGCCAGTTTTCGGCCGCTCTAAGAGCCCAAAATAGCGCAGCGATGCCAGCGCTTGCAACGCTGCACCGCTAGAGGCATTGCTGTAACCCATGTCTTGCGCGGCAACCTCAAGTGACACTGCGTTTTTGCGCTCCTTCGCGTAAATTTTCATTGCCTTTTCCAGTGCTTTTGGCAAGGACATAGAAGGTGATCTTGGGCTTTTATCGGCAGCCATCTGTTCGTCTCCGTGATATTAATCTTTTATGCGGAGATAAAAGATTAGCATAAAAAATTTATACTAAAGCCTACTAAATATCAGAAAGCTGATTCACATCATTCTGTGAACCATAGATTTTTCCAAAAATTACCAGTATTATGCTCAGCATTCTAAATTCATGAATGCAGAAAGCTACTGTTATGCGCTCCAGTTCGCTCAAAGCACAAGATCTAATCGTGGCATTAAAGTTGACGATTGTGCCATCGCTAGCGTTTACTTACGCAGAAGTCAGCGCCGAGCTTGGCCTGCCCGCATCAGCTGTACACGCCAGCGTGCAAATGCTGATTCACGCGCGCCTAGCCACTGGTAGTTCTAGGGACAGCGTGCAAGTCAATCGCAGCGCTTTGCAAGAACTACTAATCTATGGCGTACCGTATTTCTTCCCGGCAACCATTGGTGGGCCGAGCCGCGGCATGCCTACCGGTTCAGCACTACTCCAACTTGGCAGTCCGTTAATCACTCGTGACGAAGGCTACGTTTGGCCCTCAGCGCATGGCACCACTCGCGGTACTTCATTGCAACCCTTGCACCCGTGCGCACTCATTGCCTCGGAAAACGACAGCACTTTGTATCGCATATTGACCTGTATTGACGTCCTGCGAGTCGAAGGCGCGCGCGAACGTGCGCTGGCCATCAAGCTTTTGCGCCAAGATTTAGCATGAGAACTAATGACCCGAATATCGCGATAGTTGAACAAATCACTTTGGCGCTGGGCGAGCTTACCGAAAGACTGGTTCTAGTCGGTGGATGTGCCGCAGGACTCTTAATTTCCGATACGGCGCAAGCGTCAGTGCGCAACACCGACGATGTTGATCTAATCGTGGAGGCTGTTACGAAAGGAGAATATTACAAGCTGTCAGAGACGCTACGCGCCAAAGGTTTTCAAGAAATGCCGGGGGACGTAATATGCCGCTGGCACTACCAGGGCACGAAACTTGACGTGATGCCGACTGATCCGAACATTTTAGGCTTCTCCAATCGGTGGTACGAGGAAGCATTACGCAGCGCCACGCGTTTAACTTTGCCCAGCGGGCGGATGATCCGAATCGTTGCTGCCCCAGTATTTATTGCGACAAAGTTGGTTGCATTTCAAGGCCGTGGCGAGGGCAACTACCAAGCCAGCCACGATGTTGAAGATATTATCTCGGTCGTCGATGGTCGTGCCGAACTGCTTGAAGAGTTCGCTACCGCTTCAAACGAAATACGCGAATACCTAGACGACGAAATTGGCGTTTTGTTGGGCACACCGGCTTTCTTTGATTCAATCGCCGCGCACCTAAAGCCCGATTCCGTAAGTCAAGCCCGCCTTCCGCTGGTGATATCGCGGTTACGCGTCCTGGCCGGACTGTAACGTGCCCATGCCCAAAATCTCAGAACGCAGCGGCTTAATCCTGGCGGCGCTGGCAGCAATTTTATTCAGCGCGAAGGCGATTTTGGCGAAATTGATGTATCGCTATGGCGTTGATGCCACGACTGTGATTACGTTGCGCTTGGCGTTCGCCGGGCCAATTTTCGGCGCCATCGCATTGATTGAACAGCGCCGCGCGCGTTTGAGCGGGCAAAGTTTGAGCTGGCGGGATGTCGGCTTGGTCGCGTTACTCGGGTTTTTGGGCTACTACCTGTCCAGCTTTTTAGACTTTGCCGGCCTGCAATACATCCCGGCAGCGTTGGAGCGCCTGATCCTATTTTTGACGCCTACTTTGGTCGCGGTCATCGGCTTGATAGCGCTGAAAAAGCCGATCAGCAAACGCCAAATTCAGGCGCTGGTGATTAGCTACTTAGGCATCGTGATTGTGTTTTGGAGCAATGCAAAAGCCGGTTTGAGTGCAGCGGAAAATACCGGCGGTCTGGCCCTTGGCAGCACACTTGCTATTGGAAGTACACTCTGCTTTGCCGCTGCCTGCTCTTATGCGGTTTATTTGGTGCTTTCAGGCGAGCTGGTTCAGCGCTTAGGCAGCTTGCGTTTGGTGGCGTATGCGATGAGCGTATCCACCTTGCTGACCGCCCTGCACTTTGTATTCTTTGCCACGCAACCCTTGCTGCATTTACCGTGGCCGGTGTACGCGCTATCTGGGGCGAATGCGCTGTTTTGCACGATCATTCCAGTCTATTTAACGATGTTTTCAGTGCAAATCATCGGTGCCGCGCGCACTTCGCAACTTTCGATGTTGGGGCCAATATCGCTGCTGTTTTTTGGCTACTTTATTTTGCACGAGCACCTATCGTTGCTGCAGCTGATTGGTACGGGCATCGTGCTGATTGGGGTTTGGCGGGTGATGGCGCCGGCGCCTGAGCGCGCATAGCCACGAATTTTTAATATCCAGTACTTCTGACACTTATGGTGATGTACTCAACCAGTACACTAGAGCTCCCAACCAAGGAGTACGACCATGAAAAGCAGCCGTTTGTCGATGTCCCTTTTGTTTGTCGGCCTGATCAGCGCCGTCAATCCCGCATTTGCGCAAGAAAGCGTAAACCCCGCTAGCCGCAGCGTAAGCCAATCCATACCCGACCCGGCGCTACAAATTCGCGACTTAGCGCGGGTTTTACGCGCCAATGACTTAGGCGGATTGGTCAACGCACTGGTGCCGCCCAGTCAATATCAAGTCATGCGCCAAGCCTACGAAATGCATCGGCTGCAACCAATCACGCCTGCGGAGCGCAAAAAATTCAGTGAGGGCATTGCCAAGCTGACCGATGCCAATG
>JBBQBR010000150.1:0-6418 GCA_038317875.1 Lysobacterales bacterium | reverse complement strand
GTATGGAAGGGCAAATGGCGGAAGATGCGCTTCAACGTATGGAAGTTGAGATGGGCATTCGCACGCCAGAAACGTCGCAGTCGGCGCCAGCGGAGAAGCAATTGGGGCCAGCACAGACGAACTGACCATGCCTTCGGTTAGTAAACTTACGGCTCTGCCCTTCGACAGGCGCAGGGCGAACGGATACCTTAAGCGGTAATTTTGCGAAGCGAAACGAAGTTTCTTCAAAGATCTTTCATTTACGGAGTGCACATCATGAGTCAACAACCCAAGCCGGCGTTCTATTTCGTCGTACTGCTTGTTATTTTAAGCCTACTCGGCTACGCGTTTTACCGCTTTCAAAACCGCGCAGCGGACGCGCCTGCGGTGGTGCAGCAAGATCAGTCGCAATCGAGCAACAGCAACGCTGTGGGCGATGCACCTGCGGGCAGCATCGAAGCCCCGGACAGCAGCAGTGTCGCTACGACGGTCAAGGAATATTCGTTCCAACCGGCGCAACGCCTGCCGGAAGTCAAAGGCGTTTCCAACTACGCAGCAATGGAAGACAACACCGTCAAAATGGCGCTAAACGTTTGGGCTGGCTGGGCACCGATTGTTTATGCCAACGGTGGCTCTAAGCCCGGCAAAGTTTGGAAAGCGGCCGACGGTTCAACGTTTAAAGTTGAGCTTATTTTGATTGATGACCCGGTGCAGATGCGGGATGCCTTTGCCAGCGGCCAAGTTCACACCGGTTGGGCGACAGTGGATATGTTGCCGTTGTTAGTGCAGGGCCTGCGCAAAGATTCGCGCGTGATGCCTCGAATCTTCCAGCAGATCGACTGGAGCAATGGCGGCGACGGTATTGTTGTGCGTTCAAACATTAAAACCGCGTCAGAGTTGGCGGGTAAGAAAGTGGCATTGGCACAAAACTCGCCTTCGCATTTCTTCTTGCTCAACACACTGATTAACAGCGGCGTTAATCCCGCTGAAGTGAATATGATTTTCACCGCAAACGCCTTTGAAGCGGCGGCGGCATTCAACGCGGATAAGTCGATTTCAGCAGTGGTTACCTGGGCACCGGATATTTATAATTTAAGCGAAGCCAAAGGCAATCGCATGTTGGTCAGCACCCAAACTGCGAACAAGCTGATCGCCGATGTCTGGTTTGCGCGCGCCGATTTTGCCAAGGATCACCCGGCGATTATTGAGGGCATGGTGCGCCAGATTTTTGATTCAATGTCGGCCTTAGAAGATGGCAAAAAGAAGCAGGAAGTCGCGGCACTACTGGGTGAGTTTTATGGTATTCCTCCGGCCGATGCATTAGGGATGTTAGCGGATGCCTACCCGACCAATTTTGCTGAGAATAAAGAATTCTTTCTCAATCAAAACAACCCAACTAATTTTGAGCGCACCTATAACACCGCTTTTATGCTGTATCGCAAAGCGGCGGCCATTGACGCGACGAAAACTAGTTTCGATCAACTGGTCGACTTCTCGGTGCTGAAAAAACTAGCGGGCGAAAACAAATATGCGATGCAAACCAGCAATTACGGCGTCAATTTTGTGCCGTTGTCGGCCAGTGCGATTCAGGGTGAAAGTCCGGAAATTTTAACGAAAACAGTCGTTATTCAATTTTTCCCGAATTCATACGATCTAGGCAAAACGAATGAACGTATGGTTGATGGCAAAATCATTAGTGAACCTTACGACCCGCAAATTCCATTCGTGGTCGAAGAGGTGGGTCGATTGGCGGGGCAATATGGTGCAGCGCGCATTGTCATTGAAGGCCACACCGATGCTTCCATGCGCGGCAACGTGCCTGACAGCGCCGTGCAAGAGCTTTCCTTGGCGCGAGCAAACTCGGTAAAAGAAGCGATCATTAAGAAGTTCCCAACCCTGCAGGCGAATCAATTTTCGGTGGCAGGCTTAGGCTGGAATCGCCCTGCGGATGCATCTGACCCAGAAAATGCGGCAAAAAATCGACGTGTTGAAGTGAAGGTCTATCCACTGGAATCGCAATAAGCGTGATGGAGCCGAACACGCAAATGCGTATAGCCAGCTTTGCCATCGGCGCGTTGCAGCGCGCCGTGGCGGGTGTTTTGGCGCTTGATCCGGCGATCCGCGACAGACTAAATGCGCTCGATGGCCGCGCGGTGGAGCTGCGGCTTTCTGCGCCCACTGTTCGCCTGCTTGCCCGAGTGCATTCGGGCGAATTGCGCTTTGCGCTGAGTGAAGCCAGCGATGTCGCGGATTTGTCGGTTAGCACGGATTTGGCTAGCGTGCTGCAAATGGGCTTGGCGCGCTTGACCGGCGCGAAGCCTAGCTTGGGCGTGGGCAAAATACATATCAGTGGCGACGCTGAACTTGCGCGGCAATTGCAGCAAATTACCGACAAGTTTGACCCCGATTGGGATGCACCCATCGTGGCAGCGTTAGGCGATGTGCTTGGCTTTCAAGTGGCGCGTGGCGCACGCAACGCACTCAATTTCGCAAAAGCCAGCGTCACGAGTTTTGCCAATGCAGGCAGCGAATATTTGCGCGAAGAAAGCCGCGATGTGATTAGTGCTGCCGAGTTGGATGGCTTTTACGACGACGTCGATCAATTACGCGACCAAGTCGCGCGCGTTGAGCAGCGGTTGGCGGCGCTTTTGAAGCGGTCGGTGGTGAAATAGCCGAAATTAGAAATTAGATCACGCTTGTGCCGCGTTGCCTGCCACGCCCGCATCAATCCGGTTTTGCAGCTCTTCAACTAAAATTAGATCACGCTCGTGCCGCGTTGCCTGCCGCCCATTCGTCATCCCCGAGTGTTTTTATCGGGGATCCAGTTCCTTTCAGCGGTTAACTTGCTGGATTCCCGCCAAAAGCGTGCGGGAATGACGATCTTACGACTTATGGTAATTAAGCCGCCGCTTCCGCCGCCATCGCTTCAATCACTTTTGGACGCGCCGCGATACGATCAACATAGCTGACTAAGCTCGGCCATTGCGCGATATCAACGCCGGTCCATTTGCCCCAGCCTAGGACCGTGAATAGATAGCAATCAGCAATCGTGAAAGTGTCGCCAGTTAAATAGGGCTTGTCGCCTAATTGCCCAACGATCCATTCCAAACGCTCGGCTAATTTAGTGCGCGTCATTGTTTTGAGTTCTTCGGTCATGGCGGGATTGAACAACGGCCCGAAACCTTTATGTACTTCAGTCGAAATAAACGCCATCCACTCGCGTAAGCGTGTGCGTGCCATCGTGCCCAGTGGCGGCGCTAAATTGGCGGCCGGGTTGAGATCGGCGATGTATTCACAAATCACCGAGCCCTCGGTTAGCAGTTCGCCATTGTCCAGCTTCAGTACCGGCACATAGCCCTTTGGGTTGATTTGGTAATAATCGCTGCCATCGGCAACGGTGTGCGCGCGAATATCGACTTTGACTAGCTCAAAATTGAGCCCCGCTTCGCGCAGCGCAATATGCGGCGACAGTGAGCATACGGATGGGTTGAAATACAGTTTCATCGGCGTTTCCTTGCTTGAAAGTGGCAAAAAGGTGGGTTTTGGTGGCTAAGTTGAGCGCAAAGATGTTCGATAGATAACCATTGCATTTTGGCGCGCATATTCAAGTCGCCTTCGCGGCGGCTTCGTGGTCAAATTGGGGCATCCGCCCGTTTCCTCAAGTCCACAATGTCAATTCGTATCCAAGATAAAGATGGTGTGCGCACCATCGCGTTTGCCCGCCCCGAAAAGAAAAACGCGATCACCGGTGAGATGTATCTAAAAATCGTCGATGCCCTGAGCAGTGCTGCCGCGAATCCCGAAATCAAAGTCGTGTTGTTCGCTAGCACTAACGAAAATTTCACTGCTGGCAATGACGTCGGTGATTTTGTCGCGAACCCACCGAGCGGGCCTGATGCCCCGGTGATCCAATTGCTCAAGCAGTTGTGCGAGTTTAAAAAGCCAATTGTGGCAGCGGTGCCTGGGCTTGCGATTGGCATCGGTACCACTTTGCTGCTGCATTGCGATTTAGTCTACGCCAGCGATACCGCAAAATTCAAAATGCCATTTGTTGACTTAGGCTTGGTGCCGGAAGCCGGATCAAGTCAATTATTGGTGCAATTGATGGGGCACCAGCGCGCCGCTGAATTGCTGTTACTGGGCGAGGCATTTGATGCTAATCGTGCGCTGGCACTGGGCATCGTCAATCAAGTCGTGCCGCAAACGGAGTTGCTCAGCTTGGCGCGCGCGAAAGCAGCGCAGCTTGCCGCAAAACCGACCAACGCTCTGATTACAAGCAAAGCGCTCATGAAACGCGCGCCCGAACCGCTTTGGGAGCGCATGCAGCTTGAGGCGAAGCTTTTCTCAGAAGCCTTGGACAGCCCCGAGGCGAAGGCCGCATTCGCGCGCTTCCTGAGCAAGTAACAATTGAACAAAATGAAACAAGCACACTTCGTCATTTCGAGCGCAGCGCGGCAATCCATTTTGCATTTTATGCATCGATAAATGGATTGCCACGTCGCTTCGCGCCTCGCAATGACGAGGCACTACTTTTGAGCATCTCAATAACGCCCATCACAATTTTTGTCTAAGAGCCTGCAGCTATGTCGGATATGACGCCTGGTGAAGTATTTAGGAAGTTGCACGAGCTGCGCCATGAGCATCGTGATTTGGATGTTGCCATTGACCAATTGGTGGTCAGTATTAGCAATGATGAAGTGGCGATCAAGCGTCTGAAAAAACGCAAGCTGTTATTGAAAGATCAAATTGCGGTACTGGAAAACAAGCTGATCCCGGATCAACCGGCTTGAGCGAATCGCTTGCTGCGCGCTCGGGTCACGGTTGGTTGCCCTGGATTGCGTTTGCCGCGATCAGCCTAATTTGGGGTTCGACTTGGTTGGCGCACAAATGGGCACTGGCGGACTTTACCCCGGTGGGGCTATTGACGGTGCGCTTTTTGATGGCTGCGGTGGCATGTTTTGCCTTGGGCCGAATACGGCGGGAGAGTTTTCCAGATCGGGCTCAATTAAAGCCCATTTTGCTGGCCGGCTTGATTCTGACTGGCATTGCCAATGTCGCGACCGCTTGGTCATTGACCCACATTCCCTCCGGTGTAGGCGCAGTGTTGCAAGCACCGATTCCCGTTTGGATGGCGCTGTTTAGCTTGCGCACGGATCCCTTGAGTAAAACCGGCTGGTTGGCTGCGGTTTTGGGTTTGGTGGGGGTGGCGCTGGTCAGCATTCCAGAAAATAGCGGTAGCGACTTCAGTGTGTTGCCCAGCTTGGTTTGTATTTTTGCCGCTGCTAGTTGGTCTTGGGCATCCTTGTATCAGCGCAAACATGTTAACAGTGGCGGATTGCTCACCAATGCCAGCCTGCAAATGCTCCAGGGCGGGCTTTTGGGTTTGCTGATGCTGGGCTTAGGCTTTCCCGCCACCACGCACGGCAGTTTTAGCAGTGTTAGTCCAGCCGCTTGGTACGCCGTGGCTTATCTAGTGGTATTTGGGTCGTGCATTGCGTTCGCCGCATACCTGTACCTGACCAAAGTTTGGCACCCCGCGCGCGCGGGCAGCTTTTCTTACCTCAACCCCGTGGTCGCGGTGGGCTTAGGGGCCTGGATCGGCGGCGAGCCTCTGAGCTGGCGCGTTGCGATCGGCTTGGCGGTGATTTTGTTGGCCGTCGGTGTATTGCAATACGCGACAATTCGAGGCGCCAGGCGCGACGCGAAACGATTACTCGATACCGCCGCAGGTGAGCCTGGAAATTAGCGGCACAGATCAGGAACTACGAGTTATTTCGGCCCAAGCAATTTTCTGTATTTTTGCGATGTTGGATTGTTTTTTACGCTTGCTGCAGTTTGGACGGAGAAACCAATCTTGGCAGCAATGCCCGCAGTGGGCATTTTGTTGCCGCAAGCGCTGTGGTGCGCCGATTCTATCGGCACGGCGATGAATGTACCGATCAACGGCATGACGGCGTACATGTTCGACGCCAAAATCCCGGCGTTTGCGCGTTCACTGTTATTTTCCCACTTCTGGCTACCGTTTTTGCTGGTGTATTTGGTTTACAAATTGGGCTACGACTCGCGCGCATTCAAATACTGGACGCTTGCTGCGTGGGCGCTCCTGTTAATTTGCTATCTATTTACGCCCGCGCCACAAGCGCCCAATAGCGCTACGCAGGTCAATATCAACTACGTTTTCGGTATCAACGACAAAGCTGCGCAAACCTATATGCACCCGCTTGCGTGGCTTGCTCTGCTGATTGTGGCGATGCCAGTATTGGTGTTTTGGCCCACGCATTGGGCATTAAAGCGCTGGTTTCCGCAGCGCGCGGCACGTGCAGCTTTCAGAAAAATGCCTGACGCAACGCCAGCGCATTGACGAACTTTTGCACCTCGTGTGCTAACCTTGACGCGCAATCGGGAGAGACTGCCAACGTCAGCTCCAGGCAGCGCCGAA
>JBBQBR010000149.1:0-6436 GCA_038317875.1 Lysobacterales bacterium | reverse complement strand
TCCCCAGTGAGCGCGGCATCGTCTTGCGCGACGGCGGCAAGTGCGGTTTCGACGCCTTCTTCGCCTACTTTTTGCGCAATGCGGCGTAGCTCGCCTTTAAATAGTTTGGTGGTGTAGCTGCCCTCGGGTAAATCGCGTTTGCGGGTTTCGATTAACGTGTCCAAGTCGCTTAAAAAGCTTAATTTCGGCCCGACCGCAACGGTGCCGCCGCCATCAAAGCAGGTGCAGGTGCCGTTGTGGCAGGTGGGGCCGTTGGCATGCACAAAAAACAGTACGGTATCGCGATCACAATCCAAAAATGCGTCGACTAATTTCAGCGTGTGGCCGCTGGTTTCACCTTTGGTCCACAGCCGGTTTTTGCTGCGCGAAAAAAAGGTCACGTTTTGCGTAGCTAAAGTGTGGTTCAACGCTGCCTGATTGACATAGCCCAGCATCAGCACCCGAGCAGTGGCGGCGCACTGCACGATCGCGGGAATTAGGCCGTCAGATTTCTGCCAGTCGATGGCGTCGATTTGTAAGTTTGTTAACATCGTACTTTAATTCCTGACGCCTGCAGATCGAGTTTAAGTGCTGGGATTGTGATCGCACCAGAATGAAATACGCTGGCGGCTAAAGCGCCATCCACGTCTGCCTGTAGAAAGATTTCGCTAAAATGCGCCATGGTTCCAGCACCACCGGAAGCGACCAAGGGCACGGCGCAAATCGCGCGCACCGCGATTAATTGCCGCACATCGTAGCCGCGCTTAACGCCATCGTTGCCCATGCAGTTCAACACGATTTCACCGGCGCCGCGCGCTTGCACTTCCTTGACCCATGCTAATGTGTCTAGGCCATCGGAGCTGCTTAAATTCGGGTCGCCTGTGAATTTGTAAACGCGCCACGAGGTGGCGTTCCCGGCCGCATCAAGCGTATCGGCGCGGCTATCAATGCCAATCACCACGCATTGCGCACCAAATTCCGCGCTTAACTCATTGATCAAATTTGGGTTGAGCAAAGCGGGCGTGTTGATCGATATTTTGTCCGCTCCGGCATGCAAAACCGCGCGAGCTGCGTCCACGGAACGAATGCCGCCCGCGACCGAAAACGGGATATCAATGGCGTGCGCGACACGACTGACCCAGCTGCGATCCACGCTGCGCCCTTCAGGGCTGGCGGTGATGTCATAAAACACCAGTTCATCCGCACCTTCATCGCGATAGCGCAGCGCCAAATCAAGGATGTCGCCCATCACAATATGATCGCGAAACTGCACGCCTTTAACGACTTTGCCGTCGCGCACATCTAAGCAGGGGATGATGCGCCTCGTTAAGTTGCTAATCGCTGCGTTACTATTTACCACATCGCTATTCATCAATTCGCTCATGCTTTGACCTCAGCGATCGCCTCACTAAATTTAAATTTTCCTTCCAACAGGGCTTTGCCAATAATCACGCCGCTAATGCCATTGGCATTCAAAGCACGCAAATCCATCAAATGCGAGACGCCACCAGAAGCCTGCACCAAAAGCTCGGCCGATACCTCTTTTAGCTTGATGTACAGCGCGACATTCGGCCCGGCCATCATGCCATCCAGGGCAATGTCAGTGACTAACGCATGCTTGAAACCAGCAGCGGCAAAGCGCGCGACGCACTCGAAGAGCTCAACTTCAGCCGTTTCTTGCCAGCCAGCTGCGTGCACGCGATAGATGCCGAACGGGTCGGCGCGTGCATCGAGCGCCAGGGCCAATTTTTCAGCGCCAAAAATTTCGCGCCATTGGTTTGCTAGATCCGGCGTTTTAACTGCAACCGAACCCAGCACCACGCGCGCCACACCGGCACCAAAGCGTTGACGCATATCGGCTTCGCTGCGCACGCCGCCGCCCGTTTGGATTTTTAAGTGGGTTGCGCGCGCAATTTCCTCAATCAAGTTCAGGTTTTCAATCGAGCCGGCGACATCGCCTTTTGCGCCATCTAAGTCCACGACATGCAGCCAAGTTGCGCCTTCAGCTTCGTAATGTTTGGCAAGCTCAACCGCATCAGTCGCATAGCGCGTTTCGTGTTCAAAATTGCCCTGTAATAACCGCACGACGCGACCAGAGCGTAAATCAATCGCTGGATAAAGCTGCATCAGCGGATCTCCAAAAAGTTTTTGAGTAAGCGTGCACCGGCGGCCTGACTGCGTTCTGGGTGAAACTGCGCGCCCATAAAATTCCCACGCGCGACAATTGCGCTGAAGGGCTGCCCGTGCGTGCTGCTTGCCAAGGTTTGGGTGCTCAAGCGTGCGGCATAGCTGTGCACGAAATAGGCGTAGCTGCCCTGCAAACCTGCGCACAATGGATGTTCGGAATCAAGCACGTCAATGCGGTTCCACCCCATGTGCGGAATACGTAACCCGGGCGCGCTATCGAGCTTTTCCACGCGCCCACTCAGCAGGCCTAAACACGGAATTTCGCCTTCGGCGGAGCGCTCGAACAGCAGCTGTACGCCGACGCAAACCCCTAACACGGGTTGTGTCAACGTGGCTAGCTTCTCAACCAAACCATAGCCACGTAGTTTTGCCATTGCAGGCCCCGCAGCGCCGACACCGGGAAGCACAACATGGCTCGCCTCGTGTATTTCCGTCCAATCTGAGCTTACTGGTGCCACAACCCCGAGGCGCGCAAACGCCGCTTGTACCGATGCCAAATTTGAGCCACCGGAATCTACCAGCACGACGTTCGTGGTACTCATAAACTGCCTTTGGTGCTCGGCATCGCATCGCCTGTGCGGGCGATAGCCTGGCGCAGGCAGCGCGCGACGACTTTGAAGCAGGCTTCGATTTGATGGTGATCATTTTCACCCATCACGCTCAAATGCAGATTGGCACCTAAGCTTTCGCACAGACTGCGGAAAAAATGCGGCAATAGCTCGGTCGGAAATGCGCCGACGTGCGCGCGTTCGATTTTGCCTTCGAAAACAAAATACGGCCTTCCAGAAAGATCTAACACCGCGCTCGCCCGCGTTTCATCCATAGGCAAAGTAAATGCATACCGGCCTATACCGCGCTTGTCGCCAAGCGCCGTTTTGATCGCGCTGCCCAGGGCCAGGGCGCAATCTTCGATGGTGTGGTGCTCGTCTATATGCAAATCACCGCTGCATTTTAGGCTTAAGCCAAAGCCACCGTGCTTCGCCAACGCTTCTAACATGTGATCAAAAAAGCCGATGCCCGTGTGCACCTGCGCATCAGTTTGGGCATCCAGATCCACGCTGACGCTGATTTTGGTTTCCTTGGTATTGCGCACGGCAACAGCACGGCGCGGCGCATCCAAAAGCTCGCGCGCGACCTCCGCCCAAGTAATGCCTTCAGGACCCACGCGCAGCCCGCGTATGCCCAAGTTGGTGGCAAACTCCAAGTCAGTCAAACGATCCCCGACCATTGCTGAGGCCGCTTGATCAAAGCCATCACGCAAGTAGTGCAGCACCAAGCCCAGCTTGGGTTTGCGGGTGTCATTGGGCTCATGCGGGAAATGCCGATCAACACAAATTTCTTTGAATTCAATGCCTTGGCTGGACAAAATATTAAGCAACATATTTTGTACGGGCCAAAAGGTGGGTTCTGGGAATGCTTCAGTGCCTAGGCCGTCCTGGTTGGTCACCATTACCAATTGATAGCCCGCGCGCACAAACCGCGCCAATGCTTCGATCACGCCGGGTAAAAGCTTGAATTTATCCAAACTATCGACTTGGAAATCGCTGGGCTCTTCAATCAGGCAGCCGTCGCGGTCGACGAAGAGAAGTTTGCTTTGGCTCATGAGTGACTCGAAACGGTTGATGCGCTCAGTGCGGCAGTTAGCGCGTTTAAAAATTGGGTATTTTCTAAAGGTGTGCCGACGCTAACGCGCAAGTTTTGACTTAAGCCCGGGTAGTGCGACACATCGCGAATCACCACGCCACGATTCGCCAAGCTTCGATACACAGCCCTAGCATCAGCGACTTCGAAAGTTAGGAAATTAGCGACGCTAGCCCACACTTTGCGCACACCGTTCAAGTTTTCAAGCGCGGTAGCGATGCGTTTGCGCTCTGCAATCAGGCATGCAATTCGCTCTTCCACCAGCGCCAAATCGCTCAATCCCCGCAGCGCAGCGCTTACCACTGGGCTGGCAATAGGGTAGGGCGCCATCAAGGTTCGCAATAGCTTGATCACATCGGGATGCGCAATCACGCAGCCAATCCGCGCACCCGCAAGCCCATAGGCTTTAGAAAGCGTACGCAAGATCACGACGTGATCGAACTCTTGCAGCATCTGGATAGCGGACTTATTTTCAAAACCCGATTGGGCTTTTGAATACTCAAAATACGCCTCATCGACGACGACTACAGCGCGCCCCGCAGCTGCGATTACGAACTCGCGCAATTCAAGCGGTTCGACGGCACCGCCGGTGGGGTTATTCGGCGTGCACACATATGCCAGCTTCACGCCATTACTCAACGCTGCGCGTGCGGCTGCCCAATCTGGTGCAAAATTATTTTCCGCCAGCAACGGGACTTCAATGACATCAGCGCCCTGTACGTTGGCGCAAACTTTGTACATGCCGAATGTGGGCGGCATGATCAGCACCCGATCAATGCCCGCGCGACAAAAGGCGCGGGTTAGCAAGTCGATCAGTTCATCGGAACCACGCCCGATTAAAAGCGATTCCTCGGCGACGCCATAAATCTTCGCCAGACGTTGCAGCAGAGCTTTGGGCTGTGGCTCTGGATAGCGATTCAGCGCGACTGCATCCATGCTATCAGGCGCATCAGGCCCAGGCGGCCACGGTGATTCATTGGCGTTTAAAAACGTTGCACCCGTCGATGCCTCCATGCGCGCGGAAGAGTAGCCTTTGAAGGTTAAAAATTCGGCGCGCGCAAGCGCTAACACCGTTGACTTCGCTGCACTTGGCGCGTCATTCGTTGTCGCTTCGATTAGCTCAAGGCGCTTTTGTACGGCTAATGCATGCGCCTCTAAGCCTTCCGCATGCGCAAAGGTAATCGCTTCTGGCCCGATCGCGTTTAAGCCTTGAGCGCTCAGCGTTTGCACGGTGATGAGCTTGACGAAGCTTTGCACTGATACGCCGCTGTAGGCGCGTGCATGGCCATAGGTGGGCAAGACGTGGTTGGTGCCGGCGTTGTAATCACCAGTGGATTCTGGCGTTAACGCGCCTAAAAACACGCTGCCCGCATTGCGAATTTGCGCTAAATACTGGCGCGCGTTGCCGACATTGAGAATCAAATGTTCTGGCGCGTATTGGTTGCTGACGTGGATCGCCTGATTAATATCAGTCACCAGAATCAGCCGACAGTGCTGCAAACTTGCGCGGGCGATCTCCACGCGTCCCAGCACTTCAAGCTGCCGATCAAGCGCTGCGCTAACCTGCGTAATTAACGCGGCGCTGTCGCTTAATAGAACCACTTGTGAATCTGGCCCGTGCTCAGCTTGGCTGAGTAAATCCGCAGCGACGATTTCACTGTTCGCACCCACGTCGGCGATCACCAAAACTTCGCTTGGCCCCGCAGGCATATCGATAGCCGCCCCATCTGGCGTCAAGCTGACCTGCAGTTTCGCCTCCGTAACCCAGGCGTTTCCGGGGCCAAATAATTTGTCGCACTTCGGTACGCTAATCGTGCCAAACGCCATCGCCGCGATCGCTTGAACGCCGCCGAGTTTAAACACCTGGCTGATACCGCACAGCTTGGCCGCATAAAGCACCGTCGGATGCACGTTGCCGTTGGCATCAACCGGCGAGCAAAGCACGATCTCTAGACAGCCCGCCAGCATCGCCGGCACGCCCAGCATCAACGCTGTTGACGGCAATGGCGCACTGCCCGCCGGCACGTACAAACCGACGCGATCAATGCCAACAACGATGCGTTCGCACAGCACGCCCGGTGCCGTTTCTACGGCTACAGATTGCGGCGCACAGGCCGTATGAAAGTGTTTGATACGCGCGAATGCGGCGTGCATTGCCGCTTTTAGCTCGGCGCTTAATTGCGCATCACAGGCGTCAAATTCAGCCGCGCTTACTTTTAGTTCGCCCAGTTCGACGCCATCAAAGCGCCGGGTTAGTGCGCGTGCGCTGGCATCGCCATCGGCGCGAATTTGCGCGATGTAGCGTGCAACATCTAGCGCGCGATCTGCATTCGCAGATAAGCTGGGACGCGTTAATGCCTGCGCCTGTGCCGCTGCCGTCAATTCATTCCAAACAATCATTTTTTAAGACTCGTTTTGATGCCAATTCCGATGCCAATTAGGACGTTTTCAGCTGAGCATTTTTTCGACCGGCAACACTAATAAGTTGTGCGCACCCGCCGCTTTAAGCTCTTCTAGATGCCTCCAACTGATGCTGTCATGGCATACCGCCTGTACCGCAACATCGTGTGATACGCCGTTTGCGCTGGCACCTTCGACGCTCATGTTCGTGGGGCGGTCTGCCTTAGGC
>JBBQBR010000148.1:0-6447 GCA_038317875.1 Lysobacterales bacterium | reverse complement strand
CGGTGTACGCCAGTGGGATGTCGTCGCCCGGGTAGTTGTAACGGTTGATTTGTACATCGGCTTCCAAACCATCGGCTATTTCACCGGCCCAACCAGCGTTCAAATCGACCTCAAGATTGGCACCTACATCACCGCCAAAATCGACATTGGAAGCAAAAATCCCCAAATACACGCCTGAATCGGTGCTGTAGGTTGTCGATAATTGGAGAGCAGGATTATTTAAAGTTTGTGAGATACCGCGAAAACGATAGTCACTTGCAAAGGTCAAGGTCATAACGAACGGTGAGGCCGCTTCTTGTTGCTGATCGCTATCTTGAGCAAACGCGCTGTTCGCAAAGAACCCAAGTGTTACTGCAAGAGCCGCTGATGCAATTTTTGCTTTCATTTGTTTCCCTAGTCTGAACTGTTGGTGTTGTCTAATTGTGAACCAAGACATTGGGTTTGACTACTCTAGCGCGTATTTGAATCGCGTCCATGCCTGATTCTTGCTGCTGGGTGAAGATAGGTGCTGACACCTAGCGCTGTGGCCCGTAACATTGCGCCAATTCATTTGCGATCAATGCGGGAACTTAAGGCTATGACTACACCGACAATTCCCGGGTACCGAATCGTTAGATCCTTGTCCGAAGGCAATCGAGCGCATATTTATCTTGCCGAGCAGCAATCCTTGCAGCGCTTAGTGGCGCTGAAAGTCTTGAGTTTTGCCATGAGCGATGATATTGCCTCAAGGCGGCGGGTCATTGAGGAAGGTAAGGCGGCGGCGCGATTGACGCACCCAAATTTGCTGAGCGTTTTCGATATTGGTGAAGCCGATGGCCGCCACTACATCGCAACCGAATACGTTTCTGGCGGCACCATGCGGGACCGCTTGAGCAACGGCGCGCTCGAAATAGATAAAGTTTTGTCAATTTCGCGTGACTTAGTAACTGGCTTGAAATTTCTGCACAGTCAAGGCTTTTTGCATCGCGATATTAAACCAACGAATGTATTTTTCAGGGAAGATGGTACCGCGCTGTTGGGTGAAGCTGGGGTGGCGCGTGCGGTCAGCGGCAAAACGCCTGAAAATGAGCAAGTGGCTTTCGGTAGTCCACATTACATGAGCCCAGAGCGGGCGCAGGCCTTGCCATCCGATGGACGCTCGGATCAATACAGTTTGGCGGTCGTGGTTTGGGAAGCATTGACGGGAAAGCCGCCGTTTGATGCAGATGACCCGTTTCAAGTCGCAATCAAGCATATTAGTGAGCCGGTGCCGGCATTACCGTTAGCTTTAGCAGCTATGCAGCCGATTTTGGGCCGCTGCTTAGCCAAACAGCCTGAGCAGCGTTTTGCAAATGCGGGGGAGCTACTGGTTGTTATTGAACAACTTATTGCCGCGCGCGCAGCGAGTGGCCAAACGCCCGCTGCCAGAAGCCTTAGCAATCAGGCACCTCTGGCGCAAAAGCCTAGTGTGTCGCCCTTTACGGCGGTGAACGCAACGCGCGCAGAATCGACAAGCGCACCGACGGCGATTATGCGGGTCGGTGCAGTGGCGCCAGACGCGCCTGGACGTGATGCTGCTGCAATTACGCTGGTGGGCAGCAATGCCACGCGGCCCGTTGACGTTATACCTGAGCGCAAACCCGTCGCTAGGCCACCCGAAATTGGTGAAACAACGGTATTGCCAGCGTTAGATGCGCGAGATTTGCCTACGGATGCGCCGAATGCCGGTGCAGTGACTGCAGTTGTGCCCCCGGTGCCGGCTCGAGGCGTTGTTTCAGCGCCCGCTATTCCGCCTGCAACCGTAATCGGTCAACGGGTGATTGCTCCGGATCAATTAGCGGCCCGCAGCACGGCACCCGCAATTCCACTATCTGCAGCCACGGTGGTCAGCCCGGCCTATGCACCACCAGCGCCCGCTGTACCGGCACCATTTACGCCGCCAGCCGCTGCGCAGGGTAATTTTGCTGAGCCAACGCCGTTTTCACCGCCGCAAACGAACGCACCGTTCCTGCAAGCGCCCGCGCCGCGCGTTGATGTTAAGCGCTCTAGCGCCGCCGGTTGGTTGATTTGGATCGGCGTGCTTGGACTGCTTTGCGCGGGCGCTGCTGCGTGGTGGGTGCTTAAAGGGAGTCAGGAGCAGCCGCAAAATCTTGCACCGACGCCAGGCGCTGGGCAAGTAGGGGACAGCGGAGTTCCCGCGCCGCGTGCAAACGTGGCTGGTTCACCTACAAATCCGTCAGGCTCAGAATCAACGACTGCTTTGGCCGAAACTGGAGGCTTAGACGCGTTGTCCGCTAAAGCAAGTGCTGCCTTTGCCGCCGGGGATTTTATAACGCCGGAGGGCGAATGCGCGGCGTTTTATTATCAGCAGATATTGGCGCAAACCCCTGATGATGCTTTTGCGCGCGCGCGTTTGCAGGAAACCGGCGACGGGGCTGAAGCACAAATTCGTGCCATGCTCAAAGAAGGCACGCAAAGCAAAGCGCGAGCTTATTTGGATAGTGCGTTAGTCTATTTCGCTGACCGTGAGAGTTTTAAAAGGCTAAAAGCGGAGTTTGATGCGCAATCATGAGCGGCCGAAGCGAGTTAGTGACGAGTTTCAGTCGTTTATGGATCAAAGCAAAGCCGCTCATGTGCGACAAATTTTCGCCTGTGGAAATGCAATCGTAGCGCTCGTACCGACATCGAGCGTGCTGGTTAATTCAACCGGCCAGGAAAAACGCTCTGATAGGCGTCGAACGATCGTCAAGCCTACTCCATGGCCGCCCCGTGGCGCACCTTGTCCGCGAAAGAATGGCTGAAAAATATGTTCCATATCTTGCGCGCTCATGCCATGTCCGGTATCGGTGATGTTGATTTTTTTGCCGATAATCTCTACGGTGATGCTGCCTGCATCGGTGTAGCGGCAAGCATTGCGAATTAAATTTCCGAGCATCACGGACACCACCTTGCCAGGTCCAATTAAAGTGAGTTCGTGTGGCTCAATAAACGTCAATGTCACTCGCTTTTGCGCAAGAATAGGCTCGGCGCGTTCAATTTCTTCGCGCACGATACTGTTTAGATTAAGCAGATCTTCCGGTAAGCCAGATGCTGAGTCACGTGCGAGCAGCAAAAACGCCTCAATCAGTGATTCCATCTCGCGACTGGCATTCTCAATACGCTTGACGTTGCGTTCTACGAATGGATCCGGTTCGGCATCGGTAAGCAGCACTTCGCATGCAAGTTTGATCACGGTCAATGGGCTGCGCAATTCATGACTCGCATCGCGCGTGAACGTGCGCTCTCGCTCAACTAGTTCCGCAATGCGCTCACTATAGCCGCGCAGCGCTTCCGCTAAAATTTGCGTTTCGCCCTCAAGATCACTGGGCATTCGCTCCGGCGATAGGGCCGCGCTGTCCGGCGTTTTCGGATCCCAGCGACTAACCTCGTGCGCCAGCCAAATGACTGGCGAAATTGCACGCCTGCTAAGTCTGTAGGCCGTCAGGGAGGCCAAATAAATAAAGATGAGTACCAAAATCAGCGGCACTAGACCAAACAGCAGGGCAAGCTTTCCGACATTTTGTTGGTCAAACAGCAGCGTCAGGCGCCCATGTCTAGTTTCGCTGACATAGACCAATGGCCGTCGGCCATCCATTAACCGTAAATTGTGAAAACCGATCGCCAAGTCTTTAAGCTCAGGCGGAAGCTCGCGGACAGGCCGCGGGTAAGTTGCATTAGGCCGCAGATACCCCTGCATGTTTGACGTATTTGGCTCGCTCGCTAAGCCGTCTTGATCTAAACGTTTGTCAAAGTGCGTGGCTTCATCGCGCAACGCACGTCGGATCAAAACGTCCTCTAAGATCGCAGCGGTGGCATAAATGCCGAGCAATGTTGCGCAAGAAACGGCGACCGCTTGCAAGATAAACACGGTGCCCAGCTTGTTGTGCAACGAACGCGAAGTATCATGGCGACGCGCATTCTCTTGCTCCGAAGCGTGGGCGTAGGCCTGAACCGGCCGCAAAGAGGCCGAAGCCTCCGCGCTGTGTTCAGCATCACTTTTCGGCCAACGCCACACCGACTACGCGCCTGCCATCAGGGCATTAGGTACTTCGGCATCAAGGTCTGATAAGCGGTAGCCCGCGCTGTGTATGGTGTGCAGCAAAGTTTTCTGAAAGGGCTTATCGATTATTTTACGCAAATTATAAAGGTGGCTGCGCAAGGTGTCGCTGTCGGGCAACATATCGCCCCAAACCTCCCGTTCAATATCGCGGCGGCTGACGACCCGAGGTGATTCGCGCATTAATATCGTCAGAAGCTTCAGGCCGATTGGGCTAATGAGTAAGTCTTTGCCGCCGCGCGACAAGCGCAGAGTCGCCGAATCTAAAATCAAATCACCCACTTTCAATATACCTTGGCTGACCTGGCGGCGATCACGGCGAATCAAGCTGCGTACTCTTGCTTCCAGCTCTTTGAGCTCAAAAGGTTTCACCAGATAATCGTCAGCGCCTGCATCTAGGCCTGTTACCTTGTCTTCTAGGGTATCGCGGGCGGTCAGCATCAGCACGGGTGTGGCGCGTTTTGCATCTTGGCGCAGTTTTCGACACACTTCCAAGCCGTCCATGCCCGGTAGCATCAAATCTAGAATAATGACATCGTAGCTGTTGCTCACCGCCAGATGCAGGCCGGTTACGCCGTCGCTTGCATAGTCGAGCGAATAGCCACGACGCTCCAAAAATTCGCCGACCATCTCAGCGATACCGCGATTGTCTTCAATTAACAAAATTAAGCCAGCTTGCTCATCACGTGTTTTCATCATTTTCTCCAATTGCAACCAGTTCGATGTGGTCTTGTTCGCCTTGGCAAAATAGCTGAGGCGTCTTCATGTTTGTGAAGGTAGCCGTTTGTGAGTGATCGCGGCGTCAATTCCCTAAAGTTGAAAATCAACTCCTAAAATTAGTTTGTGAAAGTGGGGTGGATAGTGTCGCGCATAAGCTATTTAAAAATTGCAGTACAGACATCAACTGTTATTAGGCCACGGCCGCGTTTCTGGGTTAAATTGCAGGTCTAGCCCAGAAAACAGGTCAGCGCGTGAACGAAAAACGAGAACATCCCCGGCTTGAGTTAAGTTCCACCGCGCTTATCGCCGGTTTTAAACGTGCGTGGCTTGCCAATGTGCAAGACATATCCACTGGCGGCGCGCGCGTTGCGAAACCGCTAGATTGGAGTAACCCTGGCTATACGCCGCTGACGCTGTATTTCATTTTTGATCAGGACACCGTCGTGCCCATGCGCGCCACATTGGTGCGCGATGCGCCAGATCACTTGGGCTTTTGGTTTAAAAGTGGTCAGGACGAGGAGCTGGGTCGATTGCTTTATGAAAGCCGATTTGCTAATTCGGGTTAGGGCATTTTTTGGCAGGTATTAAGAAATTCAAAAGTAATGCCTCGTCATTGCGAGGAGCGAAGCGTCGTGGCAATTCATTTTTCGATGCCTAAAAAGCAAGATGGATTGCTTCGCTGCGCTCGCAATGACGAGGTGAGCCTTGCTTAATTCCCATGTAAAGTGGGGTGCATGAAGTTGACCCTTCGATTCTTCGGCATGGCTCAGAATCAGCAAATTCGCCAACGCTCTAAACACTGGCTATGCACAAAAGGCTTAACACTCGGCTTAATTTAGTTATCCTCCGGCGCTTGTACAGTAGCCGTAGTTCACTTTTTTGGTGAATTTGATGGCGAGTAAGGCCGCACCGACTCACTTTGAGCGCGGGAAATGGCGTAAATACGCATTTACATGAAAGGTAATATGAGTAAAAAATTGTTGATCGTCGAGTCGCCTGCCAAAGTAAAAACCATTGGTAAGGTACTGGGAAAAGATTATGCCGTGATGGCGTCCTACGGCCATGTACGTGATTTGCCGCCCAAAGATGGCTCGATTGATACTGAAAACGGCTTTGCCATGCGCTACGAAATCATCGAGCGCAACGCAAAATACGTGGATCAAATCGTCAAGGCGGCGAAGGATGTTGACGAAATCTTGCTCGCCACCGACTTAGATCGTGAGGGTGAAGCGATTAGCTGGCATATCGCTGAAATTTTACGCAGCAAAAAGCTGACTAAAGATTTGCCGATGAATCGGGTGACGTTCTCGGAAATCACGCCGAAAGCGATCCGGGCCGCGATCGCGAATCCGCGGCCGCTGGCGATGGATCTGGTCAACGCGCAGCAGGCGCGGCGCGCGCTGGATTATTTAGTCGGCTTTAAAGTATCTAAGGTGCTGTGGGCGAAAGTCAGTGGTGCTAAGAGCGCAGGCCGCGTGCAAAGCCCGGCTTTGCGCATGATCACCGAGCGCGAGGATGAAATTGAAAGCTTTATCGCGCAAGAATATTGGACGTTTGAAGCAGGGTTGAATCAAAACGGCGGCGTTTTTAGCGCCAAATTGACGCACTATCAAACCGAAAAATTAAGCCAGTTCGATCTGAACGAGGCGGGC
>JBBQBR010000147.1:0-6461 GCA_038317875.1 Lysobacterales bacterium | reverse complement strand
TCCGAGAAAGCGAAAATCAACGCCTAAATAAGCTTGCGCAAAGGCAGGGTTTCACGTTAGTTCCCATCACGCCTGTCGGTGCGCCATCCCAGTAAAAACATAGACTTAGGCGGAGGTTCATGGGTAGGGCGGGGGTGAGGGGCCGGACGCGTATGCGGCATTGCTAACTCGTCGTCTGAGCCAGCTTCGACCGTTAACCGCATTGCTGTCCCCCCGAACGACTTAATGTTTTCGGCGTTGGACGGAGCCGCTTGAGGCGCGCGAAAACCAATGGTGACTTGATTGATTTTGAACGGATTTCGCTTAAATTGATTAACGGCACTGAAGGGATGGTTAATTTATTTGCGCTCGGATTTTGGGTGACATTGATAGGAGGGCTCTAAAAATGCCATCGGCTTTCGGGATGCTGGCATTTTTGGTCAGACGTCTGGATCGAAGACTTCATTCAGTAAATGCGCCTTGCCAGGATTGCCGAATTCGCTTGCTAACTTATGTCTTACTTTTGCGCTTGCCTCGTTTAGCAATCTGCTACATCCGCGAATGAAGTGGTGAATCGTTCTGTAAAACGCATGCCACCAAACCGCCGCCGGAAAAAGCGTTGACACCGGCAATTTAGTCTAGTTCACTAGCGCCAACTTGCCGCGCTTATATCCGCGTCTTGGTCAGATAAACGTTTCAGTTTTATACCGCACGGAGAGCCCTTATGAGTGGTCGGTTTTCGCATCATCTTGCCTTATTGCTCGTGCTCGCCCTTGCAGGCTGTGACAGCACGAACGATCCCACCCCCGTCGCCGGTTCCAGCCCGGGCGGCATTACCAACGCCGAGTCGAGCCGCAGCGCGAACGCCGAGCCGGGCCCATCCGTGCAAGCCGAGTCCAACCAATTCATGGGCCGCGTCACGAATGTCGACGGCTCGCCGATTAGCTTGCCTGGCGTCGAATTCGAGATCAACATTAATGGCGTCACCGGTGTCGGCCAGAACAACAACTTCCGCCCACCGATAGGCCCCGATGGCACCTTCAAGCTCGGCCTGCCGCAAGGCCTGTTCTACCCGCCTTACGGTACGATCACGTTTCCGTTTGAAGGCAAAAAATACATTGCCGAACTCGATCCGGTCAACCCGTACAAGGGCACGCGCGACGGCGCGCCCGGCATTGTGCAGAACTTTGTTTGGCGGATCACCGGGCCTAAGCCAGCAGCGCTGGATCCGGACATCAACAACGCGACGCACTGGTACGGCATCACCATGCCTGCAATTGCCGCGATCTACCGGGACGATACCCAGCAAGTGGTCAAACCACTGCCGGACGGCACGAAAATCGTCTGGACGTTTACGCCGACCTCAAAGCTCATCGACGGCTCGGAGGGCAAGCCAGTGACTGTTGAGCGTAAGTGGAGCGCAATGTCTAGCCTCGATTCGATCAATGACCTGCCCCCGGCGAATTACGAGTTCAGTGCCATAGCAATACTCCCCGACGGTATGAGCAAACCGGTACTGGTGCAGGAGTGGGATGAGCGCAAATACAAAGCCATGGCCAAGCTGACCCTGCAACCTTACGCGAATGGCAATACTGTCGTTGTGGTACCCGCCCAGATCTCTTTTGTGGTGGAGTGAAGCAAGATCGACAAGGCTCGGGAAAGCCGCCAGGAATCGCAAAGTTCTTACGGATAATTTTTTTATGTAAAGATCGAAGGCTTGTTAATTTGACGGTGGCAAAGTGGGCAATTCCAATCGATTAGTCGGGCTGCACCTGTTTTTCGCATTCTCAATTTTGGCTCTCACAGGGTGCAATAAACCCAGCGCGCCGCCGTCGGTTGAATTTGAGCCTTTGGAATCCCCGCTGTCGGTGGCTTATCCGAAGTGTGCGGATTTGAGCGGCACTTATCGACTGACGCCGGATAGCCGGGAAAGCAGTTTGTTTTCGCCCTACACGACCCCGGCACAGCAAATGGACTTGGTGCAAATCAGACACACTACAAATGCTTTGTTTAGCTATTCCTTGAAAATGCACAAGGCGCGATTTGTCGAGCAGATGTCGGCGTTGCGATCATCAAACCCAGAGGGCTATGCGAAGTGGCGTGCATTGATCACGCGCTGGCAAAAGGAAAGACTCGTGAAACTAGACACCTCCGTCACGAGCCGGGAAATCTTGCAGATCGGGCCATTACCCGAGCGCAGTGGAACGCTAGCGCCAACGTTGTGCGAAGCATTCTGGGGTACGGTTGAGCACCGCTATGGTGCCCCCGTTGGGCTGGATCAAGCGGTTGAGAACGAAGGCGCCATCCAAACTGAGACGCTGCTTTCGCGCAGCAAACAAGGTGCGCTACTGTTTCGCTATGACAATTATCGAACGCAAAATGGCGTATTTGGCGGAACTGTACCCGCCAGAATCATCAACAGCGCCTACGCCAAACTTGAACGCATGCAGGATTCACTGTTTGATTGGGAGGTCGACAACGAAACGGCACCGCCTTCACCCCCTGGCTTTGGGCAAGATGCTGGGGCGGAAACTGAATTAGCGGATGCGCAGCAAACCGCGCAAACGTCCTCAGATGCTGTTGCGCAGCGTCCGGCAAATCTGGCAGCGGTGTTGGTGGATGTGCAGCAGTTCGCGTTGGGCCAATTGCCCGCGGGTGCAAGCATGAGTCATTTCGTGTTGGATGAGTCATCGCCAAATACAGCGCTCTTGATTTCCATGAAAGGCGAGGCAAAAAATAATAAGGAAGTCACTGGGCTACTGCACGCCCTGATGCAACACGCGCAAGTGGAAAATGTTGAATTAGTCAACGTGCAACGCTCGAAACCAAGCAAGGTCGAATTCGAGATTCGATTGAAACTGAAGAACCAGATGCAATAGCGAAGCTGGGTCATTGGCGCTTTACGCCGGACACTTACAGCTTTCACGGGATCAATCGCGGGCAGCGTCTTTAGTGCGCAGGCCGCGCTCAGAGTTATTTTAGCGCCTCTTCCCGCTATTCAATCACCCAGATCGCCGCCGCTCGCGGTGCAAGCCGAAACGTTTGGGTCGACGTACTAATGCGCAGCACCGATTGCGTTAACTGTTCGCGGTAGTTGCGGTTCCAAAAAAAGCGCTGGTTGGTATTGATGTTGAACACCGCTTCAGTGCCGCATTTGTTGATGCCGACAATGCCGTCTTGCGCGCGTCGGAATAGGATCGCGCAATCGTTCCACGCCAGCATTTCTTGACCCAAGCCCTGCATCCGATTATGGAAGCGCACCATTTTCACCAGATCGGCATTTTTGTGCGCGTCAAACCAGCGGCTATTGTCACCTCGGGTAAAGTCGCTGTAGAGCATTGGCGTGCCGCCATTACGACCCAGAACATAGGCATAGGCTAATTTTTCGTCGGTCGGGTCGAAGATCAGATAGCGGAAACCGCTGTTGTTCGGAATATCGTGCGTGGTCACCACGGTCAGGGCACGAAATGGATTTAATGCTTGCCCGTAAGCCCCAGGGTCGACCAGATTGCTCATCGAGCCGCCCAAACCGAAGGAGCGCTTCAGTGTATTGAGCAAGGGAAAGTCATACGCCGCAAAACGTGGGTAATCCCGCAGAAATGGCGCCAGGAAGCTGTCGTATTCGCTGGTGCCTGCACCACCGCCGGTAATGATCTCGGCAAAAACATAGCGGGTGCCGACTATGTCTGTGGTGAAAACACCATTCAGCTGGGCTGGCTTCATATGCTTAGCCGCATCAATGCGATAGCCATCGACACCGAGCGCGTTGAGTGCGCGCAGATATTCCCGCTGCTGTTGGATCACCCAACTGCTATCGCGCAGATCCGGCAGGCCACGATCCCCAGCACCTCCGCACAGCCGCCAGTTTTGCACCTGCCAAACGTCGTTGTAATTGTTGATGCAGCGCGCCTCATGAAAGTCATTCACGCCAAAAATCCCAAAGCGCAGATCACCAAATAAACGCTGTAGGGACCAGTAGCCAGCGCGGGTCTGGTAGTCGCTTAACCCAGCAGCGCCGGTAAAATCCAGCGCGCCATTGCGCTCGTTCGCCATGTGGTTGAGCACCAAGTCGGCATAGACTTTGACCTGCACAGCCTTCAAGGCAGCGACCATGCTCTTAAAACTTTCGCTATTGCCACGGCAGTGATCGATCGTACGCAAATCCTGCGGCTGATAGCGTATGTACCAGGCGCAATCTGGGCCGGATTTAAGCGGTGGCACCACCAGTACGGCTTTGTAGCCCAGGCTGGCAATTTCGGCAGCCTGTTGCGCTACCCGCGTGTAGGGCCAATCAAAGGCATGCAAAACAACCTCGGCACGCGCCAAGGAATTGCATGCGCCGAACAATAAAAAGCAAACCACATAAAAAACGTGCTTCATCTGGATCCCTCCCAGGACAGAATCAACTTATGGAATTCGAAGGTGCGCACTCAGATACGCCTTCGTGCTAAATGCCCCTACTGTCAAGAATTGTTTGCCGGCGTGGGCTGCGCAGAGTGTGAACCAAGCATGAGCGAAAGAGGCATGATGCGGGCTTGAAAATCGACTGAATACGTTTGCATTGGGTTGTGGGCTCGTGTGCAGCGCTTACCTAAGCATCTGGATCGCTATCGAATCAGCAATGATTCTTGCCGCGATTGCGGCAGGGCGTTTTGGGGGTTGGTCTGTTTGGGCTTGGATTTGTTTGAGCTTGGATTTTGCTTAAAATTGACAGAGGATCATTAAAAATGCCAGCGGCTTTTCGGCTGCTGGCATTTTTAGTCTGAGCTTTGAGTGTCCGGTTCTGGCTTGTTCGGTTTTGGCTTAGACGCCATATGACATTCTTTTCGGAACCGAATGCGCAACTGAAAAACAACTTACGCCTGCAACTTTAAGCGTTGAATGTTCGTTAGCTTACTTCTTCGCTGCCGGGGCATTCGCTGTAGCCGTAATCGGGACGGTCAGCAGATTTGGCACGGCATAGGGCGAGCCCGCCGAGAGGACGTGGCTGATCGCGATGCGGCGGGGAGGCAGTTGCGCGGGTGGCGGCGTCTGGAAGTTATACGACGTCGGGTTGTGGCAGGCAAAGCAGTTGCTGAAGGTTGCGCCCTTGGTTCCCTGGACAAACGTTTCGGCCGTGGTGTTGGCGAGGCTTATCGAGCCGACGCCGTTGTTTTGGTTCATCGTCAATGCACCCGGCAGCACATAGGTGTTCGGCATCATCCAGACCGTCCCCACAAGGTGATAATTGGCAAAAATCGATTGCGGCGCTTGAAGGCCGGCGAAAAACCCTTGTGCTCCGGTGTTGAGTGCGGCGATGTTGGCCGGGCCACCGGGCTGGTTTTCGCCGCCGGTCGCATTTTGCTGCACCACGTTGTTGGGCGGCGTGAATTTCTGCGTGCCCGGGTCGAACCACAACTGCGGCGGGATATAGCTCTGCCCTTGTTGCGGCGGATTGGGTTGGTTTACTTCACTAAACGATGTGTTAGCAGCATAGAACGTAAAACCATTTGGGCTGCTGCCGCTCGTGCTGAAGGTGCCGTCCGGCGTCGCGGGGGAATTCAGATTGTGTTCGAAGGTGGCCCAAAGAAATTCCGGGTGATTGACGGTGTATCCGACCACATGCAAACCGACCAGAGCGACGGTCACCGTGACCGAGCTGGTACTGGGCACGACGGTATAGTTGCTTTTGGTGCGCAGCACATGCAGCACCGGCACTTGCGCTTGTGTGGTGTAGGCTCCTTTGGGGGCGGGCTGGCCGGTATCGAGCCGCATCCATGTCGCTTTGAAGACCGCAGCACCCACTGAGAAATGCGCATCGGGCGGCTGCGAGGTATAGCCGCCGGTGATGATCAGGTTTTGCTTGGCGGTGGCGAAGTAGGAGGGGTTCATGTGTACCGAGGCATAAACCGGATAACCGTTGGGCGCAACCAGCATATTGCCGTCAGCCTCCACGATCGCGCCGGCACCCTCGGTGAAGCCGGGTGCGCCGTGCGGAACCAACGAACGGGCCGCGAGCTTTAGGCCGCGCACACCCGGTGCTGCGGCCTTGACGCTTTTCGACAGCAGATCTTGCGGGGTGGGCAAACTCATGAACCGCGGAACGCCCGTACCATCGAGCGCGGTGGCCCAAGCGAAGGCTTCCCATGACCATTCGTGGAAATTGCAGTCAGGCGTCGGGATCGGTTTCGTATCGTTGACGGGTAATGCTGCTGTCGGCTTCTGGTATTGCCCCAGACCCTCCGACCAGCCCAAACCTGGGCAGGCTTGCGCGCTGGCTAGTGTTGATGCGCCGCTCAAGGCGAGGCCGGTGAGTGCCAGTGCCAGTGCATTGGCGCAGCGGTGACGTGAGTGCTTTTCCATGATCTTTCCTTTACGTGGTTGACAGCGAAACCTGATTGAAAGAGAAACGTGGTTGACAGCGAAACCTGGTTGACAGTGACAGTGAAGTGTTGGTCAATCGGCCACCCAACCCCTCAGAGAAATCTGCTCCAACTCTAAGC
>JBBQBR010000146.1:0-6472 GCA_038317875.1 Lysobacterales bacterium | reverse complement strand
CATCATTGATGCAGCCGTAATCGGGTTTTTCTTTCTCCAACTTACGAGCGTCGCGGGTTGCACTGTCACGGAATTTCTTCTCTTCGGTGGTGTCACGCAGAACTTTCTTTGATGGTTAATCAAACACTAAGCCGGCACCGGCCCAGGCGTTTAAGTAAAAACCGCCAATTTCCCCGGCGGTCGGCTGTAGCGCTTTTAAAATTTGAAGCCATGTACTTTGCCTTTTGCCCTTGAAAGAACCGGCTGTTCTATGGCTGCAAACTAAAACGAAACCGATTGCAGTGCAAGTCGAACTTAAGATGCGATGTTCGACGCGACGTAGGCCCGCCAATCATCCAGCATTATTGAATCAATTCGTCGTGGCGTTCCAGCCGCTCCAAATGACCGTCTACGCGATCTAAGCGCACATGAATTCCAGCAATGTCGCCGTGTATTCCGGCTAATTCGAAACTAATAACGACTTCCCTGCGCCGCCCGATACTTATGAAAAACCTCACGCGCTTGTTCGCGCAGTAAATCCGTCTGCACCGAAATGCCGCGTTTGTTGAGTTCACCCACCCAGTCACTTGGCAGTGGGCCTTCATCGAACTCAGTGAGTTCTTCGACATCGCTTGAGCGCGCGCCGATCAGTACTTCGTCTACACCGGCCCAAACGGTGGCGCCGTAGCACATGCAGCAGGGCTGCGCCGACGTCGCTAGCGTGAATTTGCCGCCATCGCTATTTAAGCGAAAGCGGTTGCAGCGGTGTTGCGCAGTCATGAAGGCCATCATTTCGGCGTGTGCGATGGAGGTGTTTGAGGGCATCACGCGGTTTACGCCGATGCTAATTAGCCGGTGGTCTTGATCGAAAATGGCGGCGCCAAAAGGCCCGCCGCTGCCGGCTGCGATGTTCGCATCCGCAAGTTCAATCGCGAACGCGACTTTGGCTTCGGGCGTGGCGAAGTCACGCTTCGTTTCAACTTCTTGAACCCAGCTGGGTAGGGTCAAATGCACCTGCGCGTAGATCATGGTTGCACCAAATGCTTGCTGACGTAATTATTGGCGTAAACGCGGCGCAGGGTTTGCTCTTGCGTGCGTAGGAATAGATGGAGTGCGGACATAGTGATGCCTCAATAGTGGGTTCGCGCGGTCGAATTCGCGGAGCGCGATCATAACGTTTGATTTCAAGATGTGGCGCGAACTTATCTGCTGATCCTGACTCGGCTGCTGATTCAAATATCTGTGCGCCACTTTCAGCACACCTTGAAATCAAGATTAGCCGCACGCGTTGTCAGCGGCTATGATCGCACCCAATATCATAGAGTTTTGCCGATATGATCAATAAATTACTTGCGCCTAGAACGCTGTTTTTCCTGGTTTTTCTTTGCAGCGCCGGGCTAATGGCGTATGCGTTTTACGCGCAATACGTGCTGAAGTTTGAGCCCTGTATGCTGTGTATGGTGCAGCGCGTATTTATGGTCGCACTTGGCCTTACCGCTGGGATTGCGGCATTACATAACCCCAAAGGGCGAGGCTGGTTGGTTTATGGCTTGATTTGCGCACTAATGGCAACTTTTGGCGCCTACATCGCTGCACGCCATGTTTATCTGCAGGGTTTACCGTTTGATCAGCTGGAAGGCTGCTCGCCGTCTTTTGAGTATGTTTTAACCAATTACGACTGGCTGAAGGTGCTCAAGACGTTCTTTATACGCGATCAAGACTGTGGGAAAATCGACTGGACATTTTTAGGCCAGTCCATGCCGCGCTGGGTGTTGCTTTGGTTCGTGGCGATGGGCTTGTTGACGCTTTGGCGTGGTGTTACGGCGAAGAAGGCGCTGCGCTAGTCCACTTTTAATAGTGAATTCCAAATTCTTACCTATAACCGTTCGTACTGATTCTGAGCCACGTCGAAGAATCGAAGTGCGGGGCGGCATCATTACTAACGACGCGTGGGTTTTGGTTGCTAGTTCTGCGTTTTGCTCCGTTAGAAACGGTACGGCCCTGCCCTTCGACGGGCTCAGGGCGAACGGGTCTTTCGCGGATGATAAAATAGAAAAAGCGGTGACGTTTTTTAATCTGTCTTGTAAGCTTCTGCCTTGCCGCTTTCCACAATGAAAACCGCACTTTTATGCAGTGCTGGTTTGGGCACTCAAGGCGGCGGCGTTGGCGTCGTCGCCGAGTTAATTCAGCGCGCTCTGCAGCAACGTTACGTCGTCACGCATCTTGAGTACACTCCGGATCAAAGTTGGCGTTCGCGCTTAACTTTTGCGCTAGCGCTGGCGCGCGAACAAATGCGCGGTCACGCCATGCAAGTGTTTTCCCACGTTGATCTGATGCGATCTTTGCCGCTTACGCCGCGTGCAAATTTAGTCGGCGGCCGGGCTGCGAATGATGTCGTTTTCGTGCATGGCATCGAAGTTTGGAAAACTTTGGACTCAGCCCGATACGCGGCGCTAAAAAACGCGCGCGTGGTGACCAACTCGAATTTTACCAACGTCAAACTGCAGCAGTTCCATCCAGAAATCACGCATGCAAAAGTCGCACATCTGGGTGTGGATTTTGGCGCGTCGTTTGATCAAGCTCAGATAGGGCAGAACAAGGCTCAGGTGCCAACCGTGGTCATTGTTGGACGCATGAGTTCCAGCGAACGCTACAAAGGCCATGATCAACTGATCGACGCTTGGCCTGAAGTCGTTAGTCATTTTCCAAATGCACAATTGCTTTGTATTGGCGGCGGCGATGATGTTGCGCGGTTATCAGAGAAAGCGCAGCACCTGGCGCTTGACACACACATTCGATTTATCCAGGGCCTAGGCAATGCAGCACGCGATCAATTAGTTCAAAGCGCCCATCTGTCCGCGTTTCCGTCAACCGGGGAGGGTTTTGGGCTCGCTGCCATTGAAGCCGCAGGTTTTGGCCTACCAGTTTTGGCCATTGATGGCACCGTGCTGCAAGAAATTTTTGGCGCAACGAATGGCGCGATCTATTGCAAAACGCAAAGTGCGCCAGATTTAACTTCAGCGATCTGTGCTGCTTTTCAAACGCCTGAACAAACATTGGCCGCTGGGATTTGTGCCGCACAGTTTGTCCGTGCAAATTACACGTCCGAGCAGTTTATCGCGCGCTTTTGGCAAGCATTGGATGCGCCGGATTTACGTCGACAATAAGTGTGATTTGGTATTTTCAGGCGTTGACGGCTACGAGCACTTCTAGTTAACCGTGCGACTACCGAGAAAAAATATTGTGCAAGCCGTTATGCTTGCGCAAAAATTTATGCAGAGAGCCCAGTGGCAATTCTTGAAGGCATTCAAATTCAAAACTTCCGTGCCTTACGTGATATCACGCTTGGTCGCACGTTCGAGGAAGGTCAAATCGAACTTCCCAAGCTTATAGCGGTGATCGGCGCGAATGGAGCAGGGAAGTCTTCCCTTTTGGACGCGTTTGGGTTTTTGGGCGATTGTTTGCGGGATGGTGTGGAAGCCGCTTGTGATCGTGCGCACCGAGGTGGATTTGAGCGCATGCGTACTCAGGGTACAACTGATCCGATAAAGTTTGAGATTCGCTTTAGACAAACAAAGGACGCGCGGCCGATTAGCTATTCGCTACATATTCAACTGGACCGCCATCAAAGACCCGAAGTCGTGTACGAACGATTGCGGCAAAGACGGCGAGGTCAAAAGCACGGTCAGCCGTATTCATTTTTGGAGCTGACCAATGGAGTGGGAGAAGTTTGGGCTGGGGAATCCACGGATAAAGAAGAAGGTACCGCTAAAGCACCCCTCAAAATGACCGACCGCCGAGTTCTTGGTGTCGCGACCCTGGGTGCAATCAACGATAATCCACGAATTCACGATTTCCGAGAGTTTTTGGCAGGTTGGTATTTGTCCTATTTCGTGCCGCAACTGGCACGAAGCCAACCTCTTGCTGGCTCAGATCCCCACCTGGATCGCACCGGCGAAAACTTGGCGCGCTACATCCAATTTATTGAGCGGCAAAACCCTGATGGCTTTCAACAGGCGCTCAAACGCATATCAAATCGAATTCCGGGTATCAGTGGCATCAAGTCAGATCGTGCCCAAGATCGCCGTCTATATTTGCAATTCACCGCTCAAGGATTTGCTCAGCCCTTTTATCAACAAGATATGTCGGATGGCACGTTAAAAATGTTGGCCTATCTGATGTTGATGGAAGATCCAGATAACGCCCCTTTTATCGGCATTGAAGAGCCGGAAAACGGTTTGCACCATCAGCTTCTGGCAGAACTCGCGCTGCAATTTAAAGAGTATGCAAGTAAGCCGCGCGGCCCACAAATTTTGATCACCACTCATTCGCCAAACCTGGTTGACGCACTAACGCCCGAGGAAGTATGGGTTCTACAAAAGCACACGGATGGTGCCAGTAGACTCACTCGGGCGGCCGATATCGCTAGCGTTAAAGAGCTTTACGCACAAGGTTTGCCAATGGGTAGCCTGTGGTTTAGCAATCACCTGAATGCGGATCAGAGCTAATGCGCATTGAGGTGTTGGTTGAAGGTGCAAGTGATGAGCCGGTCGTGCGCGAAGTTTTAAAGCGACATTTTAAATTGAGCGAGCAGCGACACTTTGCAATTCATCCGCACCGTGGGCGCGGGCAATTCCCCGACCCCTTGCAACCGCAACAGCTAATACATCCGGGCCTGCTAAATCAGCTTGGACGTAAGCTTGCCGCGTATGGAAACAGTTTGACATCAGAGGATTGGGTGCTGGTGCTGCTAGATTTAGACAATGACGACTGTGTTGATTTGCTCGCTCAACTCAAGCAGCTGCTAAGCAAACTGACAAAAAAACCCAACGTGCTTTTTCGATTGGCAATTGAAGAAACCGAGTCGTGGTTCATTGCTGATTTAGAGGCACTCAAGGCGGCGTTTCCGGATCGGCCATTGAGCAAGCTAAAGCAAAAAAGAATCGCTCCTGATGCAATTGTAGGTGCCGCCGAGCGTTTAGCCGAGCATTTAGGAATAAAACCTACGCAACTCACTGGAACCCAAAAGCGTAAATGGGCGCTGCAAATTGCGCCTCACCTGAACTTTGAATCCCCGTGCTCCCCGAGTTTTGGCAAATTTTTAGCCGGTATCAAAAATCAAATCATCCTGAGTGCCGCCCTAAAGCCAATTGTGAAAAAATGACAGCTCTTACTTATCTTTTAAGTGCAGCAGGATTGCGTGCAAGTGCGCTTTTGGAGGTCAATTGGTTCTTAGCGATTGATTCGGTGGTTTGGCCATGAGCCACGATCCATTTCCAAAACGCATCGTGTGCCTAACCGAAGAGCCGACCGAGGTTTTGTACCGGCTCGGTCAGCAGCATCGGATTGTTGGTATTTCCGGCTTTACCGTGCGACCGGCGCAGGCGCGGCGTGAGAAGCCTAAGGTCAGCGCATTTTTGACCGCGAAAATTGATCAAATATTGGCTTTGAAGCCGGACTTAGCCATTGGCTTTTCGGATATTCAGGCTGATATTGCTAAGGCATTAATTAGCGCAGGCATAGAAGTTTGGATCAGCAACCATCGGTCGGTGCAGGGGATTTTGGACTATTGTTTGCGACTGGCGTGTTTGGTGGGCGAACGCGACGGCGGTGCGGCTTTGGTGTCGGAAATGCAGCGGGAAATTGACAAGGCGCAGGCGCTTGCAAAAACCTTTGCGTTTCGACCGCGCGTGTATTTTGAAGAGTGGGACGAGCCGCGTATTAGCGCGATTCAGTGGGTTGCGGAGCTAATCCGCATCGCCGGTGGCAACGATATTTTCCCCGAGCGCGCGAATGAAAGTTTGGCAAAACACCGTATCTTGCCGGATGACAGTGAGATCATTGCACGCGACCCGCAGCTGATTTTAGGCTCATGGTGCGGAAAGAAATTTCGCCCCCAACAAGTGGCTGCGCGGCCTGGATATGCGGGGTTGAGCGCCGTGCGATCAGGACAAATTTTTGAAATTAAGTCACCCATTATTTTACAGCCCGGCCCGGCAGCGATATTGGCCGGGCTGCCAGAAATATCGCTTCGGATTTTGGCGGCTAGTAAAATTTCGAACTAGCTACAGCCGTCGCTCAATCGCATAGTTCGCCAAGGCATGCAGCAGGCGCGCCCTGTCTCCAAGTGGCTTAATCGCGTGCAAAGCGCGCTCTTTAAGCTCGATGCAGCGCTGCTTACTGGCGTTGAGCCCAATTGCCGCAGGGTAAGTTGGCTTGCCCCGCTTAATATCGGAGCCCTGGGGTTTGCCAATAACGCTGCTGTCGCCCTCAACATCCAAAATATCGTCGTGAATCTGAAAAGACAGGCCAAAATAGGCACCGTAGTTTTCCAGCGCGGTCAGAATTGAAGGATCGGTGCAGAGCGCGGCATCCGCAGCCAGCATCACCGCCGAGGTAATTAGCGCCCCGGTTTTATGCGCGTGCATGCGATCTAGCTCCTCCACATTGAGCCTGCGCCCCACGCTTGCTAAATCGATGGCTTGGCCGCCCG
>JBBQBR010000145.1:0-6475 GCA_038317875.1 Lysobacterales bacterium | reverse complement strand
CGAATAGGGTGCCGTGGATTGACTGGACGAGGTTTCAACGTCCGCGCTGTTAGCTGCGGTGCTTAACAGCGCAATCGGGCGATCAGCCGCACGATTTGCATTTAGCGCTGCCTGCTGCTGACGCAGTTTGGCGTTGAGCTCGCCATCACGCATGGTGTCAAACGAAAACCCCATTTGCCGCAGCTGTTCCGTCCAGGGTTGGTTCGGTGCCAACTCAGCCTTGGCACGCAGCTGCATGGAATGCACGAACACATCGCGCAGCGCGTGGGTGAACTCAGCCATCGTGGCAAAACGGTCCTCGGCCTTTTTCGCCAGCATGCGCGCTAGTACGGGGTTGATCTCGTCCAACTCGGGCGGTAATACCGGCACCGGGGACGTCAAATGCTGCATACAGACTTGAATCGGGTTATCGCCCAAATACGGCGCTTTACCGACTAATAACTCATAAAACATAATTCCAAGCGAATAAATGTCGCTGCGCACATCAATCTCGCCCCCGGTTACTTGCTCGGGGCTCATATAAACCGGCGTACCGACGATCATGTTTTCAGTCGTGATGCGCGTTTGGTGGCTTGCCAGTTCGCGCGCAATACCAAAATCGGTCAGCACCGGCACTTTGCCGCCGCGCATCATCACGTTCGCGGGTTTCAAATCCCGGTGCACGATGCCTTGGTTATGTGCTTCTTGCAGCGCGCTTGCTACCTGCACCACGATCGCAATCGATTCACCGACGGCGATGCCATCGCGTTGGCGGTCTACTAAGGTGCCGCCGTCCAAAAACTCCATCGCGATGTAGGCGACATTGCCGACTTTGGCGTTGTCGTAAATGCCACAAACATTTCGGTGCGTAATTTTCGCTAGAATCCGGCCTTCACGTAGAAAACGCCGCTCCGTGCGCTCTGGGTCGTCATCATTTTCGGTGCGCAAAATTTTGATCGCCACCTTGCGGTCCAGCGATATCTGCGTCGCCAAAAACACAGTCGCCATTCCACCCTCGCCCAGTGCTCGGTGCAGTTCATAGCCGGGAATTTCGACGGGCGGAGCGGCCATAGGCGCAATATTTGTATCTGAATGGAATTGGCCTAAGTCTATCGGGCCGCGGTGGCTAGCGCCAGAACTGCGCAAATGTTGCGACCATAACGGGCCCTTGTTTGCCGCACTGCCGCAATAATTTACGAAAAATGTGTCTTTTAATGCCTTTGGCCTATGACGCACCGCACAATATTGTGTAAGGTTCTGGCCTTTCTAGCTTAGTTCGGAGCATTTCATGCGCACAGTAGTCGTTACAGGTGGAATTGGTGGCTTAGGGACGGCTATTTGCAAAGCCCTTGCGGCACAGGGCATGCAGGTGATCGCTGCTGATTTGGCCGCACGCGCCGAGCGTGTCGAACAATTTAAAGCTGAAGTTGCAGAATTTGCCGGCAAAATTGTTTTTGAAGCGATCAACGTCGCCGACTTTGACGCCTGTGCCGAATTTGCCGCGCGCGTGCACGCAAACTATGGTGCCGTGGATATCGTCGTCAATGCCGCTGGCATCACCAAAGATATGACGTTTCGTAAAATGCCCGCGCAGGCTTGGATGGACGTGCTCAAAGTGAATTTGGATGGTGCCTTTAACGTTACGCGTCAGTTTATTGACGGCATGTGTGATCGCGGCTTTGGCCGGATCGTCAATATCAGCTCGGTCAATGGCTCCACCGGCCAGTTTGGGCAAACCAACTATTCCGCGAGTAAAGCCGGAATCCACGGATTCACCATGGCGCTCGCGAAAGAAGTCGCGCGCAAGGGCGTCACGGTGAATAGCGTTTCCCCCGGCTATTGCCGCACCGCGATGGTGATGTCGATTCCCGAAGCTGTGCGTGAGCAAATTATTGCCACGATTCCGGTCGGTCGCATCGGTGAACCCTCCGAAATTGCGCGCACTGTCGAATTTCTGGTCGCCGAAGAAGCAGGTTTTATTACTGGCGCAAACATCCCTGTCAATGGCGGTATGTTTATTAGTTTTTAAAGCCTAACTCTTACCCCGGTCAGCCGGGGTGAAGGGCAAACATCAAGCGATTACTTTGCAGCTACAGCACCCAACTTGATAAAAGCTGCATTCTTTTCGACGGTTTTCAGGCCAATGCCTTTCACTTCAGTCAACGCATCAGCGGTTTTGAAAGCGCCGTGTGCGGTGCGATAAGCGACGATCGCTTGTGCTTTGGCGTCGCCAATACCGTCCAATGCATCCGCCAATTCAACGGCGCTTGCAGAGTTGACATTGACAGGTTTGCCAGCAAATGCAGCTGGGCTGAGTGAAAGGGCGGCGAAGGCGAGGGCGGCTAAAATTGAATTGAATGTGTTCATGGGTTTTCCTTGAGTTTGTGGTTTGCTGCGGAAGTTTCGAGTCCCCGCCGATCTGGGCGGGGTAGAGAAACTTTAGCGGCACAATCGTTTTTGCAAACTCAGCGCAGTCGGAAGACGGGCTCAGATTTATCTGAGGTATCGCGCGCTAAAAGCTATTGTCCTACCATGTAAGCCGGAGTAGTGTGCGGGAATAAACTTCCCGCGAGCCCGATAAATGTCCACCGTGCGTGTTTCCTCCAAAGGCCAAATTGTGTTGCCCGCAGCATTGCGTCATCGACTGGGTCTGGCTGCAGGTGCATCTTTGCAGCTTGAAGAGCTTATTGACGGCTTGAATTTGACGGTGCTACGCGCGGTACCGACGGTGGATTTGAGCAGTCTGGCTGGAATGATTAAGGCCCGCGCGACTGGTAGTGCTCGAAGTTTAGACGACTTCGACGCGGCAACTATGCTGTCGAAATCGCATTCTTGAAAAGCCTGGATACCAATATCCTTGCGCGGTTTTTCATTGACGACAGTGAAGACCCGCAAGCCGTAAAACGGCGCCCGAGGGCGATGCTAGCCATGCGCGAGAGGAGCTTCATTAGCATCACGGTGGTGCTTGAATTTGAATGGGTAATGCGCGGTTTTTATAAAATGACTCGCGCCGAAATTACCCAAGTGTTCAGCGCTCTAGTCGGCATTTCGCATATCACGGTAGAGGATCGTGCTGCGGTTTTGGCGGCGCTTGATGCCTATCAACACGGGCTAGATTTTAGTGATGCCTTACATCACGCGAAAAGCACACGCTGCACGGCGCTGCTCAGCTTCGATAACGCATTCGCCAAGCGGGCGAAGGTTCAGGGGCTGGTTCCGACGGTGGAGTTGCTCGTTTAGAAAAAGGGGCGGGAAAAACCCCATTCATTGCCAAATTGCCTGGATCTGCGAATGCGAGCAAAAATAACGAAGTCGACCGCGCCAGTAGTTGAACCCACGAACCCTTGGGTCAATGACCCTTTTGAGCGCAAAGTGCATGGAGAGCGTCTGACCATGCTGGTTGAAAGAACGCCGGGTAGCTTTGTAATTGCAGTCAAAGCGCCATTTGGTTCTGGAAAATCAGTGTTTTTGAATCGCTGGGAAGCGCATTTGCAGAGCGCGGCAAAAATACCGGTCGTTAAACTCGATGCGTGGAAATTCGACTATTTGTCAGACCCGCTGGAGGCGCTGGTGATCGCGCTTGCATGCCGTCTTGAAAAGCTTTCTGTGAGTCCTAAAATAAAACGGCGTATTGCTTCAACGATTTCAGGGCTGACGAAGTCCGCTGCAAAAATACTTCCCAAACTATTGCGCACGGCCATTGCAGTAAAGACCGTAGGCGCGTCTGAAGTAGTTCTTGCGGCTGCGGATACGGTGTCATTTGCAAGTGACAAGTTATTGCCTGAGGCAAAAGCTAGAGAAAAAAGCGTCACGGAATTTGCCAAGGCGATTGCTGACGCCAGAGCTGACCTAGTCGAAGCGCTACAGCGTGTAATTAATGACGTACCGCTGGTTTTTATACTTGACGAACTAGATCGCTGCCGACCCGATTTTGCAATTAAAATGCTCGAGCGCATCAAACATCTATTTGATGTGCCCGGAATCATTTTCGCCATTGCGATGGATGGCGAAAATTTACCAGCAGCGGTGCAATGCCTTTACGGCCAATCAGTGAATGGCGAACGCTACTTGCGGAAGTTTTTTGATCTGGAGTTCTATTTGCCTCAACCCACAATCGAACAGGTGATTGCGCAGTTCTTTGTTGAAAATGACTTGATTAAAGTGTCAGGTGGGATAAACGTAACCGGTGCCGTAAACGACGCAAATAAATTTTGGCCTACAAAAGAAACACCTATAAACGTGCAATTTGAGACGATCGACGTGCCAAAATTCGCGCTGGCTTTCGAAACGTTTGCGCCAGTATTTCAGCTTTCGCTTCGAGATTTGATTCAGGCGCTAACAGCATTGGTGGCAGTTATACGCAGCGTCAAAAAGATGGAACCCATGTTTCCAGTGCCGCTTGCGCTCGCCATTTGTCTTAGATTTAGAAAACCTGAGGTATTTCAACATATTATTTCGGGACGTAAAACACTGAGCGAAATTTACGCAACTAGCGAGAGTGCGACGAATCTTGGAATTGAAAGCTTGGAGTCTATGACTCTAAATAATAGCGATGTGCAGATCGTATTGCGGCACTTTTTTGAAATCGCCGACTGTGATTTCTCAGCAGCGCAAAAGCGTCTCGGGACCGATCTAGCCATGAATTACGCTCAAACTGATGATGGTAATCGTGTGCGAAGGCAGCGACGTAGAATGCTTGCAATGTATTTAATAAATGATCCCAGAACTTGGGTTGTAAAACCTAATGAACAGCTAAAAAAGCTATTGAACATTGCTGGTTCGTTTGTCGCAGACTGAAGGCGGCAAGGCTTAGCTCTAGTATTAGCCCCGCCACCCCCGAACCTCCCATTGCGACCTAGCTTGTAATTCCGTACCGCCGTAAATCACTTTGCCGCTTGCCATCGCGTGTGGAAATGCCTTCTCGAACGCTGCCAAACCGCGAAAATAATCGGAATTGACCGTAGCGCCTGCTTTCATCTCGATGGCATCGAATTGGCGGCCGTTGGGAATGAGCAAATCCACTTCATTGCCGGTCGCATCACGGTAGAAATACAGCTCGCCGGATTCACCGGCGTTGAAGCGCTGTTTCAACGCATCTAAAACCAGCATGTTTTCGAACAGATGCCCAAGTGCAGGGTCGCGTGCGACGTGTTCGGCGCTGCGCAAATTGAGTAACCAACTGGTAAACCCGACGTCATAAAAATACAGCTTTGGGCTTTTGACTAAACGTTTGCTGGTGTTGGTGAACCATGGTGGCAATAAGAAAATGACGTAGCTGGTTTGCAATAAATCGATCCACGCGCGCGCTGTGGTATGGCTAACGCCTGCGTCGTTGCCTAAGCTGGTCAAATTCAGTAATTGTCCCACTCGCCCGGCGCACAAACGCACGAATTTTTCAAAGCGCGCTACGTCATGCACAACCGCTAAATCTCTTAGGTCGCGCGCGATGTAAGTAGCGAAGTAATCTGCTATCGCTTGGAACGGGTTTAATCCCCAAGCTAAAATGCGTGGGTAAAATCCGGGCAGCAGTAGCTCAGCTAATTTAGGTAGCGGCGAATGCCGGGCTACCTCGCTTAAGCTGAGTGGCAATAAACGTGCAATTGCGGTGCGCCCAGTCAGCGATTGGCTAACTTGCTGCATCAGTTCAAATTGGAGAGTGCCGGTCAATATGAATTGCCCATTTTTCATGTTGGGCGCATCAACGATGGCTTGCAGATACGAGGGAAGTTCTGGGGCACGCTGAATTTCATCCAAAATCACCCCGTTTTTAAACTGCGCAAGAAATCCACGCGGGTCTTCATGCGCGAATCGGCGGGTGTCTGGGTCCTCCAGTGATACATAAGCTGTGATCCGGAAATTCGCTACGGCATATCTGTGCGAAAGTGGACGACATATTTCTGCATATCAACCGAGGTAATTCCAGCCGCTGCTTTAATGTATTTTGACCTAGTTAACGGAACGCCCAGATCATTTGCATTTTGATAGGGCGGTGGCAGCGCGGCAAATACGGGCTGAACCAAAATGAGGCTTAGCAAAACGTGGCTTAGCAAAACGTGGCCGACTATAAACGGTTTACTTGAAGACTTGGAACAAAGCATCGCGGGCGAAAATGCGAAAAACTGCGCACCCACACCCGCTAAAACCTTACACTGTGGGCATGAGAATGCACTTCAATACCGCCGGCCCGCAGCAGATCGAGCGGCACTACACGATTGATCCGCTGGTGCGCATCGATCAGCCGCTGATTGAAGATTTGGTCGAGCAGCAGCGCTATTTTGTACTGCACGCACCGCGTCAAACCGGCAAGACCACCTGCATGCTGGCATTGCGGGATTTTTTTAATGCTGGACAAGAATACTGTGCGCTGTATGTGAATATTGAAGGCGCTCAAGCGATGCGCGGCAATGTCTATGCAGCCATGCAGGGCATGCTAAGCCGGATTGCCGAAGAAGCCCGCGCCACCTTAAACACACCTCAGCTTAAGGCTGCACTTAGC
>JBBQBR010000144.1:0-6482 GCA_038317875.1 Lysobacterales bacterium | reverse complement strand
TGGGTGGCAAAGGTAAACAACAAAGCGAAAACTTTGCTTATTTCGCACCACTGTCCGGGCGTGGACGCAGTCATTCGCGCAGCGTTGGGATTGACGAACGTACCGAGCTTGAAGATGAACGCAATTTCTTTGGTGTTTATGGGCAACTCGACTGGGCCGTATCTGATCGTGTTGACGTGCTCGCAGGCCTACGCATAAACAGCACGCGTGAAAAACGCGATGGTGAAGAACTGGTTAACGGCATTGAAGTTCCGGGCCATGACAGTCGCAACACCACCCGTGCCACTGGCCATATCGGTGCATCCTTTCGCGCCTTTGAGGAGGGCGAAAACTTCGTCAATATCTATGCTGACTATCGCAATTCTTTCAAACCAGCGGCGGTTGATTTCGGGCCGGAGTCTGAAGCGGATATTTTGGAAACTGAAGATAGCAAAGCCATCGAAGTGGGCGTCAAGCAACGCTGGTTCGATGGCGCGCTGGATCTGGATTTAAGCGCATACCGTATGGATTTCAACAATCTAGTTGTACCGCAAGTAGTCAACGGCAGTCCTGGGCTGACTAATGCGGGCAAGTTGAATTTGGATGGTTACGAAGCCGAAGCGCAGTGGCACGCACTCGACGCCGTTTCCGTTTATGGCGCTTGGGCGTATCACAAAGCGGTATTTGGTGATTATCAGCGTTTGTTTGGCTCCACGTTGACCCAGCTGCGCGGCAAAAATCAAGAAATGACTCCGCGCAACACGCGCGCGCTCGGCGTAGTTTTTGGCCGTTCGCAAGGCGCGCAGGCGAGCGTGGTGTATTCCTACATTGGTGAACGTTTTCTCAATAAGCGAAACACCGCGCTTGCAGGTGATTATGAAACGCTTGACGCTTCCGTGGGCTGGGAATTCGGTGACTGGGGCGTGCGAATAACGGGTAGCAATTTGACCGATAAACGTCCTGCAATCGCGGAAAGTGAACTTGGCGATTCACAGTATTACTTGCTGCCAGCTCGCCACGTTGAGGCGGGGTTTGAGTGGCGGTTTTAGGATAAATGCCCTCTTGCTCGTCATCCCCGAAAGCATTTGTCGGGGATACAGGCAACTGGATTCACGCCAAATACACGCGGGAATAAGAACTTAGGTCTCTGGGTCTCTGGGTCTCTGGGTCTCTGGATCGCTCTGAGCCCTGGGTTCGCCCTGGGTCCGCCCTGGAATGGCGCGCCGTTGGCGCTTTAACCACGCCTATTTTTTCGTCATCAGCCCGGTCAACTTGCCCACAAGAGATTTCCCTTGTGCAATCAGTCGACTGGAAAACTTACTTTGCGCTTGTGCCTCTAGGCGCGCTTGTTCCGCTTCCTCGGCTTGCTGATTGAGCTTTTCTTCCCACTTTCGCCGCATTTCATTTTGTTGAGCAGTTTGGCGCAATTTTTTCAACACGCTGTCTGGCAATTTTTCTTTGGTCAGCTCGTTATCTTTACGCGCAAGGTAGTGCCCGATCTGATCGAATAGCTGGTCATTAAAATTTTCGGCGCTGTAGTTTTTAATGCTGCTGCCCAGGTCTTCGAAGTTACTTAAGGTGAGCTTGAGCTGCCCAGTGCTGAGTTCGGCCAATGCAACGATGCTAAGCGGGATTTTGCCACGTGCGCGAAACACCGCTTGATTGATGGTGCCGGACGCGTCTTTCTTTGCTACCAATAGTGCCGGTATTCGATGCTTGTCAAACAGAGCCTTGATCGTTTGAATGCGCGATACACCTTGTACTACAACGCTTGGGCAAAGCTCTGATTGCACGTTGGCATTAAAATTCAGCGTGACTTCAATGCTGCCCTTGTTGATTGCATTGAGCCGCACGACGTAGTCATGTGCGATAAGTGCAGTGATCGTGCCATAGCCCGGTATTTCGTAGCACTGCTGTACTTTTTCAGGGTGCTCAGCCAAAAGCTTGGTGAGTTGATCCAAGTAATCTTTATATTGCTGAATGGAAACTTCGAGTGACTTAAAGTTGCTTTCGCGACCAGCAACTAGACTCTCAGCATCGCCCAGGCCGGTTTTACGCTGTTCGGACTGCTTTGCGAGCTGATCGAGTAGACTCATGTGTGATTTGTAAAAGTTAGATGCGAGAGGGATAGTAGCTCACGCGCGTCAAGTGAGCTAGCGCGATCAGCGGAAAATTGCTTGCTGCGTCGCCTATTCAAAGCAAAGTTGTAGCATCCACCAAATTTTCTCTCGAGGCGCACGCATTTGAATTGTGCTGACTTTCAAGCAAAACGCTGCACCAGCTGTAGTTGGTTGGCGCAAAGCTACCCTGAACAACTTCATGCCAAGCAAGCACGTGCCGCTGTGGCCATTGCTTCAGCAAAGCCAAATCGCTCGCTTGTTTGGTTGGCGCCACAGTCGTCCGCTGAGGGTGAGTTTCGTAACAAGGCAAAAATGGTAGTCGGTGGCACAACGCAGACACCCGTTTTGGGAATATTGCAGGCTGCAGGCACCTTAGAGCTAGCGCATTGCCCGCTATACCCACCTGCAATTCGCGATGCATGGCCGATCATCCGAACTTGGCTGAGTAACGTCGCCATTGCGCCCTATGATGTAAAAATCCGGAGCGGCGAACTGAAATACCTGATTTTGACGACAGCCAGCTCAGATCCTGCGGGTGCGCTGATGTTGCGGTTAGTGTTGCGCTCAAGGGAAGCGCTTGATCGCGTGCGGAAGTGGCTACCGGAATTGCTGACGCAGCTAGCACGCCTGCAAGTGGTGAGCGTCAATTTACAGCCCGAGCCCAAGGCGATTCTTGAAGGCGTCGAAGAAATCGTGTTGACCGAATGTAGTGCTCTGCCCATGGTGGTTAATGACCTAACACTATATTTGCGGCCGCAGAGCTTTTTTCAAACCAACTCGCAGATGGCGTCAGCGCTATACCAATGCGCAGCGAATTGGCTGGCGGCGATGCAGCCAGCGAGCGTGCTTGATTTATTTTGTGGTGTAGGCGGGTTCGCCCTGCACGCAGCGCGCGCCTTGCCCGGCGCGCAAGTTGCGGGCGTCGAAGTCTCCAGCGAAGCGATTCTAGCGGCGCGCGAAAGTGCGCAGGCGGCTGGACTCAAAAATACAAGTTTTTACGCCGGGGACGCGCTAAAAATCGCCACAACCCTTAGCCGCCCAGCTTGCATAATCGTCAATCCACCCCGACGCGGTTTAGGCTCGGCATTGTGCGAGTTTCTAGAACAAAGCGGCGCTAGCGATGTGATCTATTCGAGCTGCAACATCGAAACGCTGGTGCCAGATTTGCTGAGCCTACCCAGCTTTCAGCCGCTAGCAGCAAAAGTACTCGATATGTTCGCTCATACGCCGCACTTTGAGGTGATTGTTTGGCTCAAGCGTTCTAGCTAGTGCGCAAAAAGGTGCGCGTTCCAATGCCCGTAGTTTGATCAAACTCGAACCCAGCCCTTCGCCAAATTCTCCACCAACATGCGCTCGGCTAATTGCTCGGCGCGTGCGGCATCGGCGGCGATTTCTATGGACACTTTTAGCGGTTCGGCGCGTTTTGCAGAAAAATCGGTCCAGTACAGTAAATACGGAAATTCACCCGCGCTCGGCTTATGTACGACTAGCAATTTCCGCAGCATTTCACCTTTGAGGTAAACCTCGCGCCGCAGGATTTTGGTTTCTGCGGCTTTGCCAACAGCGCCAACTTCGGCCTTTCCGCCTGTTAGTGCTGGTGCCGCAAACGCGCCAATTTGCGCAATTCGCGCGCCACCATCGGTCCAGTTTTTATCTTCACGTAGTTTTGAGAAGCGCGCGAAACTCAAACGCGGGCACGCGGATAGCCCAAGAAATTGATAGCTTTGGTTTGCTTTGTCCCAGCGCACCAACTGCGTTTGCAGCTGCTTCGCGCCATCGCTGACGATCAAATCTTCGCCGTGGATTTCCGCGACTAATTCTGGGCGGATAAAGTGCACCGCGCGGCCGCTGGAATCGGTCATCGGGATCGGCCCGGCAACCTTTAATACGCGCAAGCGTTCCAGCAACGCGACGCGATCCGCATCGCTTAAGCCCGAGCCCACACGCGCAAAGGTTTGCATCAAACCTGCGTTTGTTTCAACCGGGTAGCAAAGCGCGGTCAGCAATGAAGTAACGCCATACTGTTCCTCGAATGCACCTTCAACATAGCCAATAATGACCGCGTCAATGCTGCGGTGTGGCTTGACCTTCCAGGCCTCCGCACGATTCAGTCTGCGCACCACGATGCCCTCGTGGCCTTGCGCGATTAGTCGGTCAAATACGGCTTTCACGTCTTTTTCTGGCACGATTTCGCTTGCCATACAGTGTACGGGCGCGCTTTGATCGGTGCCCACCAGCTTTTGCAACAGGCTCAGCGTTTGCGCAAAATCGTTCTGATTAGCGCGCATGTCCTTGCCGTCCAACATCACCAGATCAAGTGCGACCAGCTTTAAGTTGGCCAGTTCCGCTTCGGTGCCCGAAAAGCTAATGCGGATCACCTCAGCCACGCCCGCACGTGCGGTTTGCGTGGCATCGAGGGCTGCATCGAGGGCTAAACACAATTCACAGCGCAGCAAGGCTTTTTGCACGCCCGCCGCTTTTAACTTGATGCACAGCGCATCGAGTGCCGGAAAGCCTAATCGAACTCGTCCACCCGCAGAAAAGGCAAAAGCTGGGTCCAGCGCGTTGGGGTCGGCGTCATAATAAACATACGTGCCTTCGCCATCGACTTTGGTCGCCACCAGTACCGAGCTGTCCCCGGTCAAGCGCGCTGCCAAGTCGCTCGGGCTCAAGTTCTGCATTTTGCGCATCACTTGATTGTCAAAATCGAGCGCTACGCCAAGCAAGACTTGATCGCTGACGGCACTGCCGGTGGCGATGCCATAGCGGCCGCGCATCTGTAGCTTTGCGTGGTCGATAATATTGTGCTCAATCATGAGTTTGCCTCCGATGCCGTGCGTGCTTCGGGCAATTTGAGCTCTTGATCGCTTAAGACCAGCAGCAGCTGATAGCGATCCGCTGGCGCTACTTTTCCGATCAAAAAGCCACGGTATGGGGACGAATGCGCGCGCAAAACAATCGGCAAGTTGCCCTTTGGCCCTGCGCCAACGCGCGCCGCTTCGTTTTTAGCGACCAAATCGGCCGCGAACTCGCGCAAAAAATCAAAGCTTAGGCCGTCTACATGCGCCACTTGCAGGGTGTGTTTGGGTGCAAACTCAGTCAGCGCATCGCTTAAGGGAATGCGTTTGGTGACTTTAATCGGGTGCACATCGTTTATGTTCGATGGGCGATTCAAATGCGGACGCCGCGATTTTTCAACGCCACTGGCATCAAAAATGATATCGATATCATTGAAATCGTCAACTGGGCGCGGCGTGGCACTGTTTGGGTCAAAATACGCCGGCGTCGTGTCATCGGTATCAATTTGGGTGCCGGCGAGCGAGAGATCGAGTTCAGGATCACCGTCGCGCAGGGCGGCATAGTCCGTTTTCAAGTTTTTGCGGATGCCGGTAATCATGCGTCGGCCGGCAACTTCACCAGCACCGGTGGCGTATTTGACTGTTTGTTTTGGTGTTGCAACCGGCAAGCCATGCAACCCGACGCGCGCGCTTTTGCCGTTTAGTTCTAAGTGAAAATCAAGCATTGTCTGGGTCCTATTGCCTTAAAGTTCTATTTGTTTTGATGAAGCCGATTGCGTCGAACTTCCAATTGTCATCCCGGCGTAGGCCGGGAACCATTGTTTTTTTACGTGACTGGTTTTCGGCGCAGACATGACGCAAGTTTCAAAATGGATCCCGGCCTGCGCCGGGAAAACGGTGGGGTGCATTGTGGTTTGCGGTGTCGATTGGGTGGCGCCTCAGGTTCGTCGCTGGCGCGCTTCAAACCATCGAAAAATCTTCATCCGCTGCGTCTTCATCTTCAGCGTCGACGTCGAAAAAGTTGTAGTTGACGCTTAAAGCCACCGGCGTGCTGGCTTTGCTGACGCCAATCAGTAAGAACGCCAAGCCATCACCGCGCACCAGTAAACGCGCCTCGTTCGCCTGATAGCCTGCGTTGTAATTGAATTCGCCGCGATAAAGCCCGGTAGGCGGAAACTGCTCGCCTTCAAGCGGATACACATCACGCACTGAAAACAGCGCCAAATCTGCTAGATCAAGTGTCTCTAACGCATTGATTTTATTAAACGAGCTGGGAATTTGCTCGACAGTGCGGCCTTCAATGTGTGCGACCGGCGTGTCGATCGGTGTGCCGTTATCGTCTGCTTTTGGATAGCCAATTGCTGTGCGTGCGAGCAGTTGGCCGTCAGCTAGCAACACGCCCCTGCTTAACTCGACGCCATCTTTCTCGGCGATGCGTCTTGGATAGCCATAAAGTGTGGCTTTGGTGTTTTTGATGCCCGGCGATATGGAATAGGGATGCGCCTGATGGTAAATTTGGAGCTGTTTGGCCATAAGATTACCTTTAGCGAAAGTGACCGATGGATACCGATATTGAACTAGGAAT
>JBBQBR010000143.1:0-6487 GCA_038317875.1 Lysobacterales bacterium | reverse complement strand
AGCCCGGCATCGGGGCGCGCGTCGAAGGTCGCGATTAGGGCGTCCAACCAACCGGCTTGCACGGCGGTGTCGTTATTTAAAAATACGATAAATTCGCCATTTGCCGCCGCTGCACCAGCATTGCAGGCACCGATAAAGCCTAAATTCTGCGGATTCTTAATCGCACGTATGCCGCTGATTTCGCTTAAATTTTGCCAAGTTTCAGCGTCAGTGGAACAATCATCCACCACAATAATTTCAACGCGTAATTTGCTGACATCGGCGCTCAAACTACGCAGGCACGTGTCGGTGTAATTAAATTTGTTATAGACCGGAATCACGATCGAAACCGCAATCGAGCCTGCATCCGAAGCTACCGTTCCAGCAACATGATAAGCGGCGAATTTCTCGGGCAACACCGGTAACGCCAAAGTGACCGGGTGCAGCAACGGCGCATCTTTGCGCCAAACGCGCTGCAAAGTCGCACTAAATCCGCGCGTACGCAGGCTGCTAATTCCGCGCGTGACCAGCGTTTTCGCACGCCGCATTTGAAATATCAGGCGGCTCAATAGCTGCTGTTTCGCGCGCATCGCGACCCGCAAGGGCCGCGTCAGCTTCCAGCTAGAACTTTGCAATATTGCTTGGTAGTCCTGATGCGCGTTTTCCAGTCTATTAGCAACGCGTTCCAATTCTGCAGCGACTCGAATAGTCGCGAGGTTGGCTTGCGTTACCTGCGATTCAGTTTCAATCAGCTGCGCCTGCATTTCGGTTACGAGCGTTTTGAGATGTTCGATCTCGATCGTATGCGCGGCATTCACAGCGCCGGATTGCTCGTTTAGCCTTTCTAGTTCGGCAACTAACGTTTGCGCCCACTGGCTACGCGCGTGCAATTGCTCAGAAGTTTTGCGCCCCCATTCACCGCGCTTAATGGATTCTTGCTGCATCGCGGTGAACTTTTGCCTGCCTAGCTCAAGCTCGGTTTGCAAGCGCGAAACGATCGATTGGCTAAGCGCCAAGGTGTTGGTAATCGCGCTGGACAGCACGCTTGAGCCACGCTCTGGCACGTCCAGCGCAAATAGCACCTGCGCATAACGCTCGGCCTGCAGCGCTGGTGTAGGCTCAATCTGCGTTGCCAACCGCTGGCGAACGGCGCTAAGTTGCTCGGGATTGGCCGCAAGTTTGGCCAACGCGGCCAGCAAACTGTGCGCCTCAGCTGCGCATAGAAAGCCGTCGACGCCATCGACGATTCGCTCGGCAAGTGCGCCGGTTTGAGTCGCCAACACGGGCACGCCCAAGCTGCGCATTTCACTCAAGCTATAGCTAAACGTTTCCGCGACAGTGCGCGGCAATAATGCGAGATCAGGCGCAATTTGCCGCACAAGCTTGGGCAAATCTTCAAGTCGGTAATCTGGAATAACATCAACGCCAGAACGCGCAAAAAAGGGCGCAGCCGCAATATTGGGGCCCAGTAAAATCAGATCGCAGTACTCAAGCAATTCCGGGATGCAGCGCGCAAGCAAATCGGCACCTTTGCCACCGGCAATGCGTCCGGGCACCAGCACTTTTAGTTTTCGCGGTGCGCCAATACCGTTCGTTTGCTGCAAGTGCGATTTCTCGGCCTCAGGCGCAAGCCCAACTTGATTCGGCCAAAGCGCAAGCCCATGTGAAATCACATGTGCGGGCAGCACTGACAACGCTGGCGCCATGCGGCGCACGTTGTCCAACACGCTTTGACTCGGCGCAATGAGCGTTACCGTGGCGGCTAGCAACTGCGCTTCATACTGCAGCCTCAGGCGTGTCCAAAAGGCCGGGCTTTGCTGCAAAAAAGGCGCAGCACTGGCTGAATCTGCCGCCAATTCCACCGCATCAAAGCGCCGTTCCTGATCACCAAAATCACAATGCAGCTTGGGCCACAGCGGGAAATAATCATGCAACACCAATGCCGTCGGCAATTGTGTCTTCAATAAATTCAAACCGTGACCAATTAATGACGAAACTAATAACTTATCAATTTGATAATCTTGAATAATTCGCGCTAGTTCCACCGCATAGCCCACGTGATCCAGATCGAGCGTTGCAATCGCAGGACTTAAGTGGGTGTTTGCCAGCGGCACATTATCCAGCGGGTCAAACAACTCTAGTTCGGAGCCAAACAAAGCGAGCGCGTGCAGGCCATTGGGTAGCAGCCAAAAATGTCGAAAGTGCGTATCGCTCGCTGCATAATCACGTGCAAAACGCTCCACTCCGCCGCCCCAACTGTGCAGCGCGTGCAAAAGGCGGGGTCTAGGATCGGTCAGCAGCGTGCTGCGCTTACCGCTATCCAGCACGCGCTTCAATTGATCAGCTAGCGCATACCATGGTTGCTCGACCGAAATTGCAGGCCTGGCCTTGCACTCAAGCACTGATGATGTTGCAAATAGGCCGCAATACAAAAGCATTTGATCCAATGCGGATTCCGAAAACTGCGCACGCAACGCTGCCGGTACAAACATCACTGGCGACTGTTCAAAACGCACGATGAAAAGCGTACGCGGTGCCAACGCGAAGCACAGCGCATCAATGTCGGCGCTGCTCGCTTCCAGCGTGGTGCCGGGGCGCAGCGGACTTAGCTCGGCGTGCGCAGAAAATACCGCTACGACTTGATCTGTTGCCGCCGTGCACACACTCAAAAGGCGCTCTAGCCAACGTTCTGGCAAAACTACATCGGCGCCAACACGCACCAACGGTAGCCCCAGCGAGCAATTTAGCTCAGCGTCTAGCCAGCGCACTTGGGCATCAAGTTTGCCGGCGTTCGCTTTAGCACGGTTTAATTCATCGCCAGTGCCTGCGACAACGACGCAAAGTTCGAGCGGAGTGTGGTCAGAGCGGGCGTTCAGAGTCAAAGTGGTTGTGCTCAAGAAAATTTATCTGGCAAAAAAATCCCCCCATCTTTGGCGCTAAGCAGCGCCGATGTGGGCCGCAAAGTGTAATGCACGGACGCTGCGAAACTGAATACGCGAGCGTCATCGCGGGGCTGGTGAACACTTTGCAGCGCAACGGTCACCAAAAAGCCCGCACTGGATTTACGTTTTTGCGGGTATGAATGCGCATAATGTGGCTCGATGCATTCAGGTGTCCCCTAAAAATGTGGTTTTGGCTACGACGAATATGCGCCTTTGGCTTTGGCTTAGGCTTGGGTTTTGTACTTCCCTGGCTGGTGTATTTGGATCAAATCATCCAATCGCGCTTTGATTTATCCACGCAATCGGTGCCCAGCCGTATTTATGCGCGGCCGTTGCTATTGATTCCGGGCGAATTGAGCCTGGACGCACTCAAGGCTGAGTTAGCACTGCTGCGCTACATCGATGACTCGAGTGCAAGCGTGCCGGGCAGTTTTAATAGCCGCAATGGCAGCTATGTCGTCAACGTCCGCTCGTTTACCTTCGAGAACGGCGAACAGAACGCGCGTCGCATATTGCTACGCTTTGATGGCGCTCAATTGAGCGCGGTTAAAGATGCGAACTCCAGTGCTGACTTAAAAAGCTGGCGGCTTGATCCCGTGAAAATCGCGACCTTGTTCGGCAACGGTAAAAACGCGGCTGAGCGTTTGCCGATGGCGATTGAGCAAATGCCAAAGCTTTTGGTGGCCGGCCTGCAAGCCGTGGAAGATCGCAATTTCAAAACACACCACGGCGTCGACCCTCTGGGTTTACTGCGCGCGATTTGGAGCAATTTACGCGGTGGCGAGCTGCGTCAAGGTGGTTCCACGCTGACCCAGCAATTAGTGAAAAACACCTTGCTAACGCCTGCGCAAACGATTGAGCGAAAGCTCAAAGAAATGGGACTGGCACTGCTTTTAGAGCGCCGTTTTGACAAGAAAACGATTCTAGAGGCGTATCTCAACCGCGTTGTGCTGGGGCAATCCGGGGATCAAGCCATTCAAGGCTTTCCCGCAGCATCGGAATTTTATTTTGGGCGTAATTTGGAGGATTTAAAGGCGCAAGACATAGCACTTCTGGTCGGGCTTTTGAAGGCGACAAGCTCCTACGACCCGAGGCGCAATCCAGAAAACGCAACACGACGGCGCGGCATAGTCTTGACACAATTTTTAGAAACCGGCCTGATTAACCAAGAAATTTTTGACGCCGCAAAAATTGCCCCGCTAAATGTAATAGCCAAAGCCGTCGCCGCACGCGAACGCTATCCGGCCTTTATCGCATTGGTACGCGCTCAAATTGCGCGCAGCTATGACGCGCAAGCCCTGACCAGCCAGGGCCTCACGGTGCTCACTACTCTCGATGCGCAGGCGCAAGAACGCGCTGAATCCGCACTTGTCAGCAGCCTGACTGCGCTCGATAAAACCGGGCAATTGCAGGGCGCACTGGTGCTGACTGAAAACAACACTGGAGAAATTATTGCGATGGTAGGCGGGCGGGACCCGCGCTCAAGCAATTTTAATCACGCCATCGACGCTAAGCGGCCGGTCGGTTCAATGCTGAAGCCGTTTGTGTATCTGTTAGCGCTTTCCGATCCGGCGCGTTACGCGCTAGGCAGCACCATATCTGACGCCCCGCTTGATCTAAAACTCAATGGCAACCAACGTTGGCGGCCGCAAAATTATGATCGTATGAGTCACGGCGATGTGCTACTGATCGACGCACTCGCAAAGTCTTACAACCTTGCCGCCGCACGCGTAGGCTTAGATATCGGCGTTGAACGCTTGGCCGAGTTAATTATGACTCTAGGCGTCGAGGTGCCACGCCCTGCTCCGCCCGCGATGATTTTAGGCGCGGTCGATCTTTCCCCGATGCAGCTCACCCAACTGTATCAAGCGCTTGCCAGCGGCGGCCGAGTCTTGCCGCTGGTGACGGTGCGCGCCGTACTGGATCGCACAGGGAAGGCGCTCAACCGCTTTCCGCGCTCTAGCATTCGCCCGCCGAACTCAGAAGCCATCAAATTAATTACCTTGGCGTTGAATGAAACCACGCGCACCGGCACCGCGCAGTCGTTGGTCAACCAAGTGAAATTGGTTGCCGCTGGCAAAACCGGCACCAGCAACGATAAACGCGATAGTTGGTATGCGGGTTACACCGGTAAACACTTAGGCGTGGTTTGGATGGGCCGCGACGACAACCAAAGCACGAATTTAACCGGCGCTTCTGGCGCACTACGCGCCTGGAGCGCTTTGTTCAAAACCTTGCCGTCCACACCGTTGCAAATTAATTTCGATGCTTCAACCCGCTGGCTACCGGTCGATTCCAATACCGATTGCGCAAATTTTCGTTTTTTACCGACTTTGGCAGCAACACCAGCTAACTTGACCAATTGCATGGGAATGTTGTCCGCGCCGCCATAGCGACCTCGTCATTGCGCGGAGCGAAGCGACGTGGCAATCCATTTTTCGGCCCGGCGATGAGCCTAAAAAGCAAATGGATTGCTTCGCTGCACTCGCAATGTCGGGGGGCAGGAAACAATCCTACGCTCAATCGTCATAGCACACGCTCAAAATAAACAGCACCCGACGCCCGCCCGGCGTAGCAACAGTTCCCACATCATCACCGCGTTTTTTCATCAGTGCGCGCGCAAGTGGCGAATCGAAGCTAATCGCGTTAGTGCTGGCGTCGGTTTCATCCGGTCCCACTATGCGATAAGTAATCGTTTCGGCGCTTTCGTCTTCAACCACAACGGTCGCACCAAAGAACACTTGGGTCTGATCGTGTGGCTTTTGTTCAACGACCTGAACCCGTTTAAGCAGCTTACTCAAATAGCGCACGCGCCGGTCAATTCCCGCCAGTTGGCGCTTGCGGTAAGTGTATTCGGCGTTTTCACTGCGATCGCCTTCGGCGGCGGCAGCGCTAAGCGCGACCACCACTTCCGGCCGCTCGCGCTGCCAAAGCTGCTCAAGCTCTGCGCTTAAGCGGTCATAGCCAGCGCGGGTGATCAATGCCGTACTTGGCGCAATGGGGGCGCGATAGCGAATGCCGGCCATGTCTATTCCGGCTCGAAATCAAAAGGATAACTAGGCGCCGATGTGAAGATCGACGACGGCGCACTCATTGTGCGTCTAGGAGACCGGAGCGAGGCAACGAAGTTAGCCAAATGATTTAGAATTGGAATTAGCCGTCTGCAGAGTGTGCTTTAAGCTGTGCTAGCGTTACAAACTCTAGTGCTTTTGCATGGGTCGATTCTAAAAACACCTTCGGTGCTAAGCCGGCGTCCAGCGCTTCTTTCCAGCGCAGCGCACATAAACACCAGCGGTCTCCAGATTTGAGGCCTGGAAAATCGTATTGCGGCAGCGGTGTCGTCAAATCATTGCCGCGCGCCTTGCTGAAGGTCAAAAACTCCGTCGTCAGCTGCACGCAAATCACGTGTCGACCGCGGTCGGTCTCATCAGTTTTGCAGCAGCCATCCCGAAAGTAGCCGGTGCGCGGCTCAAACGAACAAGGCACGAGTGGCTGACCAAAAACATTGCGATTAAAACGCTCGTCTGCTTCGCCCATGACTTTCCCTTTAAAGCTTCAAGGCGTCG